>JAEWUL010000117.1 GCA_023459435.1 Bacteroidota bacterium | reverse complement strand
CACTGAAAGTCTTAATATCCCCTTTTCATCGTAGAAATGGATCAATTCAGGTTGTTCATTAGGGTTCATGATTACATTTAAACTTTTTTTCTTTTTTCTAGATTTTTTCAGATGAGCCAATTCTTTAGATCGTTCCAGGTAAAAAAAGTAGAAAAAAGACAAAGAGTATGGGATCAGAAGGATTAAGAAGGTATAAAAAGATGTTCTTAAAATAATTTTAAAGAGCAAGCGGGGATCCTGAAGAATAAATTTGGTAAAAAAAGAGTAAATGACAGCAAACATTAAAAACTCCAGCATAATCCAAAGGATATACTGATAATAGGTCAGTTTATATTTACCTCCCACCAGATAGAGAATGATTCTGCTTAAAAAAAGGAACCCAAACCCTGCAAAAATAACGATCGAAGCGATTGCAAAACTCTCCATTCTCTTTGATGGATCGAACCAAATTGTGAATCCGAATGGGGAATAAACGGCAATAAACACCAAAGAAAAAAGCAGTGTAAAAAGTAAAAAATAGATGTTATACAATAAATTGTATGAAAAATCAGGAATTTTCTTGTTCATATTTCTTTTCAAAAAACAGAACAGCAAAGATAGTGCTTTTTATCAAATTAGTTATACAATTTATAGATGGTGTCTTTATATTTTTCCTGAATCAGGTTTCTTTTCACTTTCAGTGTTGGCGTAAGGATTTCTGTATGTTGTGACCATTCATCGGGGATCAGTTCGAATTTTTTAATTTTTTCTGTATCGTTAAAAAACTGATTATATTTATTCACTTCTTTTGCAAATCTTTCGATGATTGTCTGATTTTTCACGGCATCTTCTGGTGTAGAGTATGGAACATCATGACGCAGGCACCATTGTTTTAAGAATTCAAAGTCGGGTTTAATAAGGGCAGCTGCGAATTTTTCACCTTCTCCTACTACCACAATATTTTCAATAAATGGAGATTCATTGAATTTATCTTCAATTACCTGAGGATTGATATATTTTCCAAACGATGTTTTGAACAAGCTTTTTAATCTACCGGTTAGGATCACCTGACCTTTTTTATTAACATATCCTAAATCACCGGTGTGGAACCATCCCTCTTCATCGATTACGGTTTTAGTCAATGCTTCATCTTTATAGTATCCCATCATCACATTATGGCCTCTGCAGCATAACTCTCCATTTTCAGCGGTTTTAATTTCAACACCTGGAAGAGGAAACCCTACTGTACCCGATTCGCGACCATTTTTATCTCTACAGCTAACGGCCACAACAGGTGATGTTTCCGTTAAGCCATACCCTTCATAAACGGGCATTCCAATAGCAGAGAAGAAAGAAGCAATTCTGGGTTGAAGGCTCGCGGCACCAGAAACGACGATATCGAAATTACCTCCGATATTTCTTCTGATTTTAGAGTAAACCAGTTTATCTGCTAATTTATGTTTCAAATTATAGATCCATGATCTGTCGTGATCCTGAATTTTGTACCTAACAGCTACTTTCATGGCCCATCTAAAGATGGTTTTTGTCAAGAATGGCATATTCACACTGGAGCTGTAAATTTTATCATAGATTTTATCCAACATTCTGGGGACTGCCGACATCATTGTAGGGCAAACCTCTTTTATATTTTCTGCAATGGTTCCCAGATTTTGAGCATAATAGACTGACATTCCGAGATATTGATACAGGAAGACGAGCATTCTTTCATAGGCATGACATAGGGGTAAAAAACTAAAAGCTGTTTTAGACCATTTTGCAGGAGTTTGTTTCAGATTTAATATTTGATTTACGATATTGCTGTGTGATAACATAACACCTTTTGGAACACCTGTAGTACCAGAAGTGTATATGATTGTACAACATTCTGTTGTTTGAATACTATTCTTTCTTTGATTCAACTCTTCAGGATTAGGATGATCTTTTCCCAAATCCACTAACTGATTAAAATAGGGATATGTTTCTCTATCAACAAAAGTATAGATATATTGTAAAAGTGGTAGATCCTCTTTAATTTTGGAAATTTTCTCCATTAATTCTGCCCCCTCTATCACTACTAATTTCACTTCTGCATGGTTCAGGATAAACTGATACTCTTTTGCTGTTATTGTAGGATATATAGGAACAGAAATAGCCCCGATCTGCATGATAGCCATATCCAACATATTCCATTCAGGTCTGTTTGTAGAAATGATCCCTACTTTATCCCCTTTTTGAATACCCAGATGGATTAACGCATAACTAATATTTTGAGAAATTTCGAAATAATCTTTGGGTGAATATTTAATCCACTCTTTTTGAATCTTTCCGGCAAGAGCCACCTCCTGATCCGGATATAATACCGGATAACGATCTAAAATATCAAAAATTCTGGTAATTTCCATAGATAATTTGTTTTGAAATGAATACTATTTTTTTTGGATGAGTAAAATTAATTTTAAATATTAAATATACATTACATTATGTGGTACGATTGTCATGAAATGGGTAAAAACAAAAATATGGAGACGAAAACACAAAATAAGGGGTGAAATTGGGTCGTTTTTTGTTTAGTGATTTCAATTTGTTATTTTCGTATATTTGCACTCTTAAAACAAACGACTCAAATGACAAACAAACTACCTGATTATTTGCTCAAAAAGAAAAATATTTTTTTATTTTTAGCTTT
>JAEWUL010000116.1 GCA_023459435.1 Bacteroidota bacterium | reverse complement strand
GAATAGATTCAGATACTTCAGATGGAGTTTTGGAGATCGTTATGATGGCTGGCGTGTTCGTAATGTGGACACTGTATTTCGTGTAATTCCTTATTTTTTAAGAACAAGGATGGACGCTCAAAATTTTTTTGAAGAGAAACTGGTTATAGATCCCATTGAGGCATTTATAAAAAAACACAAAGAGGATATGCCGGATCTTTCAATCATGCATATTATCATTGCTGCCATGATTCGGTTATTCTCACAAAGGCCTAATCTCAATCGTTTTGTGATCTGGAATAAAATTTTTGCCCGAAACCACTTCAATATTTCTATTGCAGTAAAAAGGTCTCTTTCTGATGATGGTGAAGAGACATTGATTAAACCTCATTTTATGATGGAGGACACTCTTTACGATGTGGTCCGAAAGGTCAAAGAGGAACTGGATCAAAATCAAAAAGTGGGACAAAAAAATGACTCTGATGCTATTGCCGGAATTATTGGTAAACTTCCCGATTTTTTGCTTCGTTTTGTTGTTTTTACTCTTTTGTGGATGGATAAAGTTGGAATTATGCCTAAAATCATAAACAAAGTGAGTCCCTGGCATAGTAGTATTTTTCTGACCAACATTGGTTCAATTGGTGTAGAATCGATTTATCACCATCTATATGAATTTGGGACCTGCAGCATTTTTGTGGCTATGGGGCGAAAATCTAAAGAGAATATCATCGATAATATTGGGAATGTGGAACCTCAAAAAAGCATCATGTTGAAGTTTGTATTGGATGAACGTATTTGTGACGGGTTCTATTACGCTTCTTCCATGAGATTGCTCAATAAAATTCTGGCTAATCCTGAACAATTGCTCACCCCTCCTGAAAAAGTATTGGTTGATGAAGGTGTTGGGAAAAAGAGGATTGATCAATAGACAATTAACATTGAACAAATAACAATTACAATATTCTTTTTGTATTTTTGTTGTTTTTACTATTTTAATCTTCTTTTTTTGAATACTTTTTTGTCTTGATAAATGGTGTGTAGTATTTTATTCATTTCAGGAGAGATTTTACATTTAATTGTAATGTAAACGCCTATAGATAATAGAATTCCTGTTTTTAAGATTCCATTTAATGTTTGACTATAAATCGGTTTCATTTCAATATTTTGGAAGAGTGGAGATAACGAGTGATCCCATAATAATGAGATCAGATATAAACCTACAACGATGAGAATTACAAACAACTGTTTTTGATGAAAAGGGGTTGTTTTCAATTTCCATTTAATCAGTGTTAACAAAAGAATGGTATAGATCAGTGTAGAAAAAAGGGAAGCATAAGCAGCTCCTTCCATACCAAATGCCGGAATCAGTAAAATATTGAATAACACAGCCGAAACAGTGAGAATAAATGTGAAAATCAATGAATAATAGTAGATTCTGGAAAATCCTAAAACGGTTGTTCCAATACTATAGGTTGCATTGAACAATCTGGTAAAACCTAATATCAAAACCACATACTTACCGGAACGATACGCTTCTCCGTTTGGCATAATACTAAATATGAGATCAATATTGATCCAGATGGCCAAAATAATAAATGAACCTGCTATTAACTGATGTAATGCAACACTTTGACAAAGATAATTGGTTGTTTTAAAATCATTGTCTTTTACAGATTGTGATATTTGTGGCTGCGTAATTGAACCTAATGATCGGTAGGGAATCTCAATAAAAGCGGCAATATAATTGGCAATTGCAAAAACACCTGTGTAGAGCAATCCCATTTTTGCACTTATAAAGAATGTATTTAAACTTGGTGTAATGGCACTTACTAAAGTCGTTGTGATTATAAAAAGGGAATAAAAAAAGAACTCTTTACGCAAAGCTGGAGTAATAAACTGCATTTTGGGTTTCAGAGAGATATTTTTCAATGTGAATAAATAGACAATATTAATGATGGCAGCAACCCCATATACAGCACAAAAAGCAAAAATGAACTGATCAAAACTGAGTATATGATACCCATACAATAAGTAAGCCCCTAATGTCAAGATTCTTACAATCACTTCCCTTACCAGTTTGGGAACAACTATCCTCATCAATACATTTGCATTGATCTCAAAAACAGTCATATACAACATGAAAAAGGATAGCGGAATCAATAACAAATAGTATTGATTAAATAGGGGAGATTTATCCCCGAAGAAAGAGCAAATGGGCTCTTTTAAGAGTAAAAAAAGGAAAAGAAAAACAACAAATCCAATGATTGGAATCAATAATGTCCAGAAAAAGAATCCGTTATGATATTTTTTCTGATCATTAAAATAGGGGAAAAACCGGATGATGGAGGACCCTGTCCCCAGTTGAGCTAACCCTGAAAGTAACATCCCGGCATCGATCAAAACACGGGTCAAACCAATCTCTTCCGGTTTTAGGAGATCTGTAAGTACTACAAACGTTGTGAACGCACCAATCACAACACCAATGTAGTTTACAATGGTACCTTTGATGCTTTGTCTAATAATGATTCCCATGGTTAACTCTTTATGGAGTTGGGATTATTAATCTGGTATTGACTTAAAAAATTGAGGCATGTCATCCTCAAAATTAAAAGGATTCGGTTCTATATTCCCTTTATCAATTATATTCGAAATATTATCTTCTCTTGTTCTGTGAAGTGCGGGTGTATTATAGATTGCATTGAATTCAGAATCATTTTCAAAACGTGGGTCAATATGTGCCTGAATCCTTTGAGGACTATTGTAATCATGTGCCGGAACCCGTGCATAACCGGAATAGGAGTAAGAAGAAATGGGTTGAGAGGTTCCTGTATTCGTTTTAGATCCGGATGACTGCTGTTGCGGTTGTTCTTGAATAATTTTAGTTGTAGGGTGTTGTTGATATTGAGATGTTTGCTGGTATGATTGACTCTCCTGATTAGGAATAGCAGCGGTTGGTTGAGATACTCTTGGTGTTTCATTGAGGAATCCAAAAGGATCATTATTGGATGTTTTTGGTTCCGGAGTATTCATTTCGGGTCTATTTATAATTTCAAAGACTGGATTTTCATTTTGAAATGGCACATTTTCTTGGTTAAACAATTGATTTTCCATTGGAGTATCGATATCCAGAGGAA
>JAEWUL010000115.1 GCA_023459435.1 Bacteroidota bacterium | reverse complement strand
TATCATGGGGATGCAATGGATGTTGCATTACTGGGGATGAGTTACAAACTTGGTGTTGATCCAGAAAAATGGAAAATGGAGGAAAGTCAGATAGGAAAGATCCCCTATGAGTCGGAACGAAAATTTTCTGCGTCTTTTTGCAGTGTCAACAACTCCGTTTTCATTGGTTTAAAGGGTGCTGTTGAAACCACTCTCGATTTTTGTCCTTATATGTCAATTGATGGCGACATTAAAGAAATTGATAAGAACAAAATACTTGCTGATGCTGCAGAAATGGCTAGAGGTGGATACCGTGTACTTGCTTTTGCCAGTGGTGAATATAAAGATTTTCAGAAAAAGGAAGTGTATGAGAATGACGATATACCTTCGCTCACTTTTTACGGGCTCGTAGGCTTTATTGACCCATTAAGGCCAGAGGCAAAAGTATCGGTTGAACAATGTAATGGTGCCGGAATAAAAGTGATCATGATTACGGGAGACCATCCTGAAACAGCTGGTACTATAGCACGTGAACTGGGAATTGCCGATACAAAAACCCCTGTTTTAACTGGACAAATACTTGCCGAAGCAGGTGCATCAGATAGTCCTGCTTTTGAGGAATTGGTGGCATCAACTTCTGTTTTTGCTAGGGTTTCTCCAACCCAAAAACTTGAAATTGTTGATGTGTTGATTCGTAAAGGAGAATTTGTTGCGGTTACAGGCGATGGTGTAAACGATGCCCCTGCTCTTAAACGTGCCAATATTGGTGTAGCAATGGGTTCAGGTACTGATGTGGCAAAAGAAGTAGGTTCAATGATTGTAGTTGACGATAATTTCTCCTCCATTGTAGCAGGTGTAGAAGAAGGTCGCTTTGCTTACGATAATGTGCGAAAAGTAATTTATCTGTTAATTTCAACAGGAGCTGCTGAAATCATTCTTTTTCTCGCATCCATTGCTGCCGGGCTTCCTTTGCCCCTACTTGCTGTACAGTTGCTTTGGCTGAATTTGGTTACAAACGGCATTCAGGATGTTGCCCTAGCATTTGAAGGCGGTGAGCCGGGTGCAATGAAACGAAAACCAAGAAAACCATCAGAAAAAATATTCAACCCTCTTATGATTAACCAAACAGTAGTTTCTGGTGCAACTATGGGGTTGATTGTTTTTGGATTATGGTATTATTTAAACACATACACCCAAATTGACGAGATACACGCACGCGACCTCATCTTGCTGCTAATGGTGTTTATGCAAAACTTTCATACTTTTATCTGTCGTTCCGAAAGAGTTTCGGCATTTAAAGTACCATTAAAGAGAAATATCATTCTCGTTTTTGGTGTTATAGCAGCTCAAGGTATACATATATTGAGTATGCAAATTCCATTTATGCAAAACATATTACGAATTGAACCTATTAGTTTTAACGAATGGTTGTATATATTGGCATTAGCGATACCAATGATTTTGGTAATGGAGGTGTTTAAGTTTTTTCGTAAAAAAATAAAATATGACTAGTCACAACAAAATATTTATACGCAAAGCCTCTGGTGAATATGAGTTATTCGATGAGTCTAAACTTAAACATTCGTTAGAGAGAGCCGGAGCAGATAAAAGGATTTCTGAATCTATTGCTTTCGAAGTTAAAAAAGTTCTTTTTGAGGGTATATCTACAAGAAAAATTTATAGCATAGCTTTCAGGATTCTTAGGAGACATGACCAAAAAAAAGCTTTGCTTTACAAATTGAAACAATCTTTATTTGAGCTCGGACCTACCGGTTATCCATTCGAATTTTTAATTGGTGAAATATTTAAACGCCGCGGTTTTGAAGTTGATGTAGGAAAAATCATTGATGGTCATTGTATCACTCACGAAATGGATGTCATTGCCACTAACAAAACCGAACAATTACTCATTGAATGTAAATATGCTAAAGATCAAGGAAAATATGTATCGATTCAGGTTCCACTTTATGTTCGTTCTCGTGTTGATGATATAATTAAAAAAAGAGCTGAAATACCTGCTTTTTCCAACCTTACTTTTTCTGCCGGAGTTGTTACCAATACTCGATTCTCATCCGAATCAATAGAATACAGCAAATGCAATGGAATCATGCTATTAGGATGGGATTATCCTCAAAACAATGGGTTAAAAGAGATTATGGAAAATGAGAACATATACCCAATAACCATATTGGGAAATCTCACCAAAAATCAAAAAGAACAACTTATGGATCAAGGGGTTGTTACTTGCAAACAGCTCGTTTTAAACATGAAAATATTGACAGATTTTACGATTAGTAAAAGAAAGCTGATGAAATTAGAACAAGAATTGGATGATATTATGAATCTTTGATTAAAAACAAAGATCTCAGAAGGGGATTATCATAAGGAATGAGAAGAAATTGCGGTTTTTTGAGAGATTAAAATTTCAAAATCACTATTGTCCGATAAAAATTAAACAAACATTTTTCTACAACTTATAGTGTTGATAATCAATATAAAAAAGCTTACATTCATGCAAAATTGAAAAGTAAGCCCCCCTAAAAGAGCGTTAGAACTTCTAAATTTAGTTCTTGTTTTTGCCAATCTTTTTCAGGATTTTCGAGGAAGTTGAATAAATGAATATAATTGAAGAGATGTATTCGACAAAAACTAACCTCAATAATTGTATCTTCTAGTACTCCACTATGAATGCAATCTTCTATTAATAATTCTTCTGTAACTGAATAAAGCGCATTGTCTTTGATTCTGGTCACAAAACCTACATTATTGTCACTAAACAATTTAAATGCTTGATAATCATTATATCCTTTATCAAAAACATAAATTGTATTTGGATATTGTCAATATAAGATATCAGATGTCCGAAAACAGACTGACCAAAAAAATTCGTATTTTTGCTCATTGTAGGTTTTTATTTTGGTAGATACAAAACTACAAAAAAGAGTAATGGGGGTGGATTGAAAAATTACCCCCTTACTTTATACCTTTTTTATCGGACAATAGTGATTTTATATAGACACAATAAAAGATGATTTGAGATTAATTCAATATAAATTTGAAGTTTAGATAATGCAGAAATTAAAGGAACAGTATAAAAATCAAATAGTTTTGCAAACATATAAAAAAAGATTCGATTTTCCAAGTCTTTTGTCTTTTGGATTGATATTTTCGCCTATTATTTTTCGATTTGTAATATTCCCATTCAGGTCTAAGTCAATTTTTAACCGGTTCAATATCTAGTTTTTCATTTGCTTATTTTTCCTATTTTTGCCCCTTAAATCAAAACTTATATGGATCTTCTTTTCCTTGACACAGAAGGTGTTATGACCAACAACGACATTTTTCATATCCCGAAGGTAAAAGTGGTTTTCGGTTTTGGGAATTAGGTTTCTCTAGTCCCTCGACAATAGTTATTCTTCATTTGTAATTAAAAATTGTAATGTCATATCAAATCCTTTTATTATATTTGCAAAAAAAAGCAATATTATCATGCATCTATAGGATTACATGAAAAGGATCTAGAGATAAGGTTTCAATATACATAAACATGTACGATTACGTTTAATTACACGCTCCTAAGGGATTCACAATTATAGAGTTTTAAAAATTTAAAAAATTACATTTTACGACATGGTTGCCAGGGTAACATCAGACAGTGTGATGGAACAACTTGAGCCGATGAAAGACACTATCAGTTTACGTTTCAATCATTATATCAAAGAAAATGAAGACAAAACATTAACAGTATGGATTTTACCAGCTTTTCAACCCAATAATTTTGCCATTTATGGAGGAGAGTTTATATACACAATTGATCCGCTTGGCAATACAATTCTAAAAGATGAAAGTTATTTTCCAAAACCTTTCCGAGGATTTAAGGTTGGTGAACGCAGACCAATTCGGTTAAACTATAAAGATGTTGAAAAACCAACTTTGGGAGCAATCTTTTTTGCATGGTATTATAAAGAATATTTCACTGAAATAGCGATTTACAACTCAAAAACCACCAGTATGCCGTTTAAAGTTGAGGATGGTTATTCATGGATTCATGTTGAAAGGGAAGATATAAGTATTGAAGAAGTAAAACCTTGTAAAGAAAATGTCTTTTCTGTTAAACACACGTTACTTCAAGAAAAAACGGGAGAACTTCCCATTCCCAAAACCAGTCCCACTTTCACAGGAGGTATTGAAGAGTTACAAAAATATTTTATTGCAAATCCACTTACAGATGAAAAAGCAAAAAGTATGTTTTTCAAGGTACATATTGGATTTCTCGTAAATTGTGAAGGAAAAGCAGGGAATTTTGTAGTTATATCT
>JAEWUL010000114.1 GCA_023459435.1 Bacteroidota bacterium | reverse complement strand
AGAATGAACTAAACTCTGTTAGTCAACCTGTTGAACAACCTGAGACCCCGACTTCCGATTTTGAACATCAGGAGTCTGTAATCGTTTTGAAAGAAGTGGATATCTATCAGAAAAAATTTCTGATATTACCTAAAATCAATTTAACCATTAAAAAAGGGGAACTGGTTTATTTAATCGGTAAATCAGGAACAGGAAAGTCTTCTATTTTAAAACTATTGATTGCTGATGAAAAAGCCAATGGTGTTGAAGCAAAAATTGCCGGTTTCGATTTAAAGAGAATCAAAACCAAACAGATCCCTTATTTAAGAAGAAAATTGGGCGTTGTTTTTCAAGATTATCAACTGCTTGCAGATAAAACTGTTGTTGACAATCTAATGATGATGTTAAGAGCATCCGGCTGGAAAAATAAAAATGAGATGCTTCAAAGAGCTGAAGATGTTCTTGAAATGGTAGGATTAGCAACCAAAGATTTTAAATATCCACATCAACTATCTGGAGGAGAGCAACAAAGAGTGTGTATTGCCCGTGCCCTTCTTAATAATCCTGAAGTAATTCTGGCTGATGAACCTACCGGAAATCTGGATCCCATAACCTCTCAAGAGATCTTCAAACTTTTTATGGATATCAACAAGAAAGGGACCACTGTTCTCATTGCGACACACGATTTCATGATGATCAATGAGTTCCCTTCCAGAACCATTCTCATCGAAAATGTCTCACTCATAGATTCTATGCTTTAAACAATTCAACAACACAAAATCTCCATCATTGATAAAACCTATACTGATGGAGATTTTTTCAATAGTAAAAACCAATAAAACTGTAATTTTTTTTCTTATATTTGCAACACTAAAATTTTTAAACAATGAAGAACATATTAGTAATCGGATCCTGTGGACAAATTGGCACAGAATTAGTTCCAACTCTTAGAAAAATATATGGAAGTGACCATGTTGTTGCTTCTGATCTACATTTCCCTTTGAAAGGGGAGTTGTCTGAGGGTGGACCGTCATGTCAGATTGATGCAACCAAAATTACTAATATTGCTGAAACTGTTAAGAAATATAAAATCGACACGATCTATAACCTGGCAGCAATCCTTTCTGCTACAGCTGAAGCAAACCCCATGTTAGGATGGAATATTGGGATGGGAGCCCTTCTAAACTGTCTGGAAGTTGCCCGTGAATATAAAACAGCTCTTTTTACTCCAAGTTCAATTGGGGCTTTCGGACCTGAAACTCCTGCGGACAATACTCCTCAGGATACGATTCAACGTCCTAAAACCATCTATGGCGTTACAAAAGTAGCTGGAGAACTTTTGAGTGATTACTATTTCAAAAGATTTGGAGTTGACACCCGTTCAGTTCGTTATCCAGGGTTGATCTCAAATGTAGCTCTTCCAGGCGGTGGAACTACCGACTATGCAGTTGAAATTTTCTATGCTGCAATCAAAGAGGGAAAATTTACTTGTCCTTTGAGACATGACACCTATATGGATATGTTATATATGCCTGATGCATTGGATGCAGCCATCAATCTTATGGAGGTGGACCCTGCAAAATTAATTCACAGAAACTCTTTCAACGTTACAGGAATGAGCTTTTCTCCGGAAATTATTACCAATGAGATTAAAAAACATATCCCGCATTTCAACATACAATATGATATTGATCCTCTAAAACAAGGAATTGCTGATTCATGGCCCAATAGTTTAGATGATTCTGTTGCCCGAGAAGAATGGGGATGGAATCCAAAATTTGGATTAGAAGCCATGACAATAGATATGCTAAATGTACTCAAAGAAAAATTAAAATAATAAGATAAATTATAATATTATGTATTCAAAATTTCAAGAATTTCTTCAAAACGAACTTACCAACATAGAAACTGCTGGTCTTTATAAAAAAGAGAGAATTATTGTTTCTCCACAAGGTGCTGAGATCACTTTGGCAAATGGAACCAAAGCATTGAATTTCTGTGCCAACAATTACCTCGGCTTAGCTAATAATCCTGAACTGATAGCTGCTGCACAGGAAGCTTTAACTACACATGGTTATGGTATGGCTTCAGTTCGTTTCATATGTGGAACCGGTGATCTTCATAAAAAGTTAGAAGAAAAAATTGCAGAATTTTTTGGTACTGAGGACACTATTCTATATGCAGCATGTTTTGATGCCAATGGTGGTGTTTTCGAGCCCCTTTTGGGAGAAGAGGATGCAATTATCTCTGATGCATTAAACCATGCTTCGATCATTGATGGTGTTCGTCTCTGTAAAGCAGTGAGATACCGATATGCCAATGCCGATATGGCTGATTTGGAAAAACAACTACAGGCTGCACAAGCACAAAGATTCCGCCTAATAGTTACGGATGGCGTTTTCTCTATGGACGGCAATGTAGCTCCACTTGATCAGATTTTGAAATTAGCGGAAAAATATGATGCCATGGTGATGGTAGATGAATCACACTCTGCGGGAGTTGTTGGAAAAACAGGTAGAGGTGTGTCTGAATTGTATGACAAAAGAGGTCAGGTAGAGATCATAACCGGTACACTTGGTAAAGCGTTTGGTGGTGCGATTGGTGGTTTTACAACCGGTAAAAAAGAGATTATTGACATGTTACGTCAACGCTCTCGTCCATACCTATTCTCAAATTCTATACCACCTTTAGTGGCAGCCGCCGGTATTAAAATGGTGGAGATTATGCAAAAATCAAATGCATTACAAGATAAATTACATCATAATACAGAATACTTTATCACTAAAATGAAAGAGGCAGGATTCGATATCAAACCGACCAAATCAGCTATTTGTGCAGTGATGTTGTATGATGCAAAGCTATCACAAGTGATGGCAGCCAAACTACAGGATGAAGGGATCTTTGTGACAGGATTCTATTATCCTGTAGTTCCTCAAAACCAAGCCAGAATTAGGGTACAACTCTCAGCTGCTCACGATCAGGAACATCTTGACAAATGTATCCTTGCATTTGTAAAAGTGGGCAAAGAGTTAGGGGTTGTCTCCTAATCTTTTTAAACCAACCCAAAAAACAAAATATGAAAAGAATCAATTTATTAACCAATGTATTGCTTGTTACCATCTTAACCATGAATATTCAAACAAGTGATGCACAAACAAAAAAAACAACTATGAAACAATACAATGGACAACCGGTAGAACACATTTTTCCAAATCTACCTTACGCTTATGCTGGTTTAGAACCACATATGGACGCTTTAACTGTTGAGATTCACTACGACAGACACCACAGAAATTATTATAACCAATTTATGGCGTTGATTAGTGAAACTCCTTATAAAAATGCTTCGATGGAGTTTATCTTCAGCATCGTTTCAGAATTAGGAAATCCAATTCGGAATAATGGAGGCGGATATTTTAATCACGTCATGTTTTGGGATGCACTTGCTTCCAAAGAGACAGGAGCTCCTTCAGCTGAATTGTTAAAAGCTATTGAAAAAGCATTTGGTTCTGTAGATGGCTTTTTTGAACAATTCAACCAAAAAGCAATGACCCAATTTGGGAGTGGCTGGGCATGGTTGATCGTTGATGAGACAGGAAACCTTCAGGTGACACAAACGCCAAATCAGGACAATCCACTTATGGATGTTGCTCAGGTGAAAGGAACCCCAATCTTCAATATCGACGTATGGGAGCATGCCTATTACTTGAAATATCAAAATAAGAGAGCTGATTTCGTAAAGAACTATAGGAATATGATCAATTGGAACGTTCTCAACGAAAGATATGCCAAAGCAGTTAAATAGTAATTAACTAAAAAATTATATTAAAAAAAGACCACAAGTTTTTAAATTTGTGGTCTTTTTTTATTCATGTACTTTTAAGAAGAGTTGAATGATGTAAATTCTGATCATTTTTGTATAGATGCGGTTAACGAAGTTGTTCCGCATAAGTGTGGTTTTTTATCTTTCTAACACAAAAATAATGAAAGATTTGTATTTTCCTAAATTTTTAATATAAACTGTTTCCACACCTTTTCGGAACAACAAAATAATTGGAAAAGAAATCCCAAAATCCAAAAATAATACTCCCACACAAAATATTTTTCAACTCAAATGAAATAAATCCACTCTTTATACGTTAGCATTGTTAATTTAAATATTACAAATATTAAAATATATTTATATAATGACTGAAACTTACAAAAAACGAACCGGAGAGCTGATCGCCATTCAAGATTCTTTGGTTCAGGCTCGTTTTTTTAACGATGCTATAATGGGTGAAACAGCCGAAATAAATGTCGATGGAAAACTCCTCCAGGCAGAAGTACTGCAGATTAAACCGGATCTCTCTCGTGATGATACCGGTATAGTGGAAATGCAAGTCTTTGAAGATCTTACAGGTGCAAAAATTGGAGATCCTGTTACCTTTAAAGGAACTCCTCTTTCAGTTCTTCTTGGGCCTGGACTCCTAACTAGCGTTTGGGATGGTCTTCAAAATGCCCTTTATACCCTTGCTAAAGAGGACTCTTATCTCCGTCCAGGGATGAAAGCTCCGGCTCTTGATGAAGAAAAGCTTTGGGAATTTACTCCTTCTGTTACGGTTGGTGATCAAATCTCAGGGGGTGATACTATAGGAACTGTTCCTGAAGGTAGATTTATCCATAAAATTTTAGTCCCATTTCTTTTTGGTAATTGTACTGTTCTGGAGATTATCCCAAATTGTTCTGTAAATATTACTCAGACAGTTGCCAAAGTGCAAGATCAACAAGGTGTTATTCATGATCTGAAACTGGCTTTCAGACACGCCGTGAAGTCTCCTATCCCTTTTAAAGAACGTGCAGTTCCACGTAAAACCATTTCTACAGGTGTTCGATTAATTGATCTTCTTGCTCCGGTAGCTTATGGAGGTACTGTTGGAAACCCTGGTCCTTTTGGTGCGGGTAAAACAGTTATGCAACATACCCTTTGTAAAAATGCTCTGGCTGATATAATCGTAATGGCTGCTTGTGGGGAAAGAGCCGGTGAAGCAGTCGAGGTTTTTAAAGATTTTGCTGAACTGATTGATCCAACTACCGGTGAATCGCTGATGAATAGGATGTGTATCTTCGGTAATACAAGTTCTATGCCTGTCGCAGCTCGTGAAGCCAGTGTTTTTATAGCTCTTACAGTTGGTGAATATTACAGATTCCAAGGATATAATGTGATAATGCTTGCTGACTCAACTTCACGTTGGGCTCAAGCATTAAGAGAAAGAAGTGGGCGTCAGGGTGATATTCCAGGACCGGAAGCTTTTCCGATGGATATTCCTGATCAAATTAAGGGAATGTACCAACGTGCTGGTGTAGATACTAAAACAGGAGGTTCTCTTACATTTATTGGAACAGTTTCTCCTGCAGGCGGTAATTTCCAGGAACCCGTTACACAGGCTACAATGGATGCAACCGGTGCTTTCTGGGGCCTCTCACAAGATAGAGCTGATGCTAAAAAATATCCCGCTATTGATCCGCTCGTTTATACTACTTCTGTATACGATAGCTTTATCTCATGGGAAGATAGAAATAAAATTTTATCGATTCTTCAGGATGCTTATGGTATTGATCAAACTATTACAACGATTGGCCTTAAAAAAGTACCTGTTGAAAAATATATCCATTTTCAAAAAGGGCTTACTATCGATTTCTGTGTGCTTCAACAAGATGCTTTTCATAAGTTGGATGCTACTACGCGCCCTGAAAGATTGATTCTTATAAATCAGGCAGTTCAAAAACTAATTGATAATCAAATCATTTTTCAACAAGGCGATTTGGATGATGACGATTTTAAAATATTTATAAAATCCAAATTTGATGTTTTGAGACAATGGTGGAAAAACTGGAATGAAAATGCTAGTTCTTCTGATGAAATTGCGCTTTTGTCAGATAAAATCAACGAATTTATTCATCAAAAAGAGTCGTAAGATATGATTAAAAAAGAAATTAATAAAATTAGTAAGATTGGAAAAGCTCTAATTTCTGTTGAAGGGAATCCCGGAGTTGCTTTAAATCATGTGGTGGAACTTATTAATGCCGATTCAGGTCAATCGATCTCTTTTGCAAAAGCGATAAACGTCTCTGAACATACAACCACCTTTCAGGTGTATAATGGAACTCAAGGTCTCAGCACTAAAACGAAAATTAGATTGCATGAAGCTCCTATGACTGTAGGATTTTCTGAAAATATGCTGGGCCGTTCCTTCGATGGTGTGGCGAATGTGTCTGATGGGGGACCTGAGATCCTGTATTCCAAACAACTCTCTACCCGTCTTGACACCCTCAACCCAACCGTTCGCTTGGTTCCTAAACAACCTATGTGGACAGGGGTTCCTATGATAGATGTGTTTAATACATTAGTGAAATCTCAGAAAATTCCAATCTTTGCTGGTCCTAATGAACCTTACAATAATCTACTGTCTCAAATTGCAAAGGGAGCTCAGGTAGATGTAATTATCTTTGCCGGTATTGGTTTGAAATATGATGAATATCAATATTTTAAAGATGAATTGTCTGTATCAGGGAATATGGATAAAACCATTATGTTTACTCACCTAGCTGGTGAACCTCAAATAAAAGGTTTGATGCTGCCAGATGTTGCCCTTACTGTGGCCAGAGAGTTTGCTGATACAGGTAAAGATGTCCTCGTTCTCCTTACAGATATGACCAATTGGTCTAATATCTTGAGAAATGTGGCCAATTATCAGGATATGATACCTTCTCTCCAGGGATATCCTGGCTCTCTCTACTCTGAATTGGCAAAAAGATATGAAGTAGCTGCAGATATTGATGG
>JAEWUL010000113.1 GCA_023459435.1 Bacteroidota bacterium | reverse complement strand
TAGTAATTGGCAATAGACACAACAAGTCCTGTGGTGTCAAACTCCTTTTCCCATCCATGTTTTACCCTCTACAATAGGAACCGTTTTTTTTAATTGACTGTTTAGATAAAAAGTCTCAATGACGTTTGTCAGGGTGTCCGATCTATATGTTTCAATGATATATTCATCTTCAAAATATTGAATCCTCGGTCCATTCTTGTATCCGTTGGTGTAATTGATTTCAAGCATTTTTTTGCCATCAGCTCCATAAAATATCCATGTGGAATCCAATTGAAAGTTTTTCCGATTTCCTTCAGAAATCAGAACCCCTTTTTCATTATACGATTTCCAATACCCATTTGGTTTTCCGTTTTCAAGAATTCCCTCACTCGATTTTTGCCCATTGGGATAGTAAAAGATTTTAAATTGGGATGATGTTATTGTGTCTTGTGCAAAACCGAAAGTGTTCAGCACAACGATACACAACAAGATCCATTTTTTCTTCATTTTTTTTATATTCAGGGTCGCAAAGATATAAAAAAATAGGGTAAAATCATGTAAAAATGATCAAACAAATGATTAAAAATATAAACTATAATCTCTAAATGTTTATAGTATTAGTTTTAAAAATCTGGTTATTAGTAATTTTCACCTGTTGTTTATCGATCCCGCGATCAGAAATCAACGGCTAATTTCAAATTGATCAATCTGGGTGTTAATGAATTTGGGATCGCATATACCTGGCCGGCTAAATCGGGAACCCAGGAGTAGGATGACACATTGGAGATGTCCAATAGATTGAATACTTCGAGATAAAGAGCCGCATTATTGATTTTATTCAGGAAGTTCCATCTATCTTGTTTTCTGTCTCTGTTTTGTTGTAAGAATATGTAGGAGAATCCAAGGTCAACTCTTTTGTACCATGGACTTCTGAATGTATTGTATGAATGTTTACTGTTTGGATTGACAAAAGGCAATCCACTGGAAAATACAAAGTTAAGGTGAACCCGGATCTGAGGGTAATCGGGAATATGATCCTGAAAAAACAGATTGATGGCAAATCGCTGATCAGTTGGTCTTGGGATGTACCCAATCTCAAAAAGATTACCTGCTGTGTCAGTTGAAAAATCGTTATACAGATCTTGTGCCGTTTTCATTAATGATAAAGTGATCCACGATTCCAGTCCTTTGATAAATTCACCACTTAGTTTCATATCAATTCCTGTAGCATAACCTTTGGAATCGTTTTCTCCGGAATAGATAATTCTAACATTGTCAATCTGGTACGAAATTAAACGATCCATATATTTGTAATAAGTTTCAGCGGAGAATTTAAAGGGGCGATTCCACCATACAAAATCGTAATCCGCAGTGAATAAAATCTGATACGAAAACTGGGAGCGGATATCAGGATTTAATGATCCATCAGGTTTTCGAAGTTCTCTGTAAAAAGGGGACTGATAATAAACCCCAGTTTTCAGCCAAAAAGACCAATCATTTTTCCATTTGGGGTTAAATAACAATCCCATACGGGGTGAAACAGTAAATTCATTATTAAAATCCCAGTAATGAAAACGGGCCCCATAATGGAGAGAAAGTTTCGAGCTATCACCGTTTAAACGCCAAAAATCCTGAATAAATCCAGAAATACGATTGGTATTAAGGTGGTTGCTAGCTTTAAGGTAATGATCTTCTCCAAAAGATAAAATACGGGATGGATCATCCAGTGGTACTGGTTCACCGGGTGTTCTGAATATTCCGGGAACTACATAGCCAGATGAATCATACATAGTCCACTCCTTGATATGATCATCAATGATCTCATTTTGAGCTTTTAAACCAATGGTAACAAAGTGATTTTGTATGCTATACTCTGCTCTTAAGTCGATAGAAGAAATGAGAGCCTGAATCCCATTCCTGGCATGCTCTCTGTAGGATCCAACACCTCTGGTTGTCAACTCCTGTACTACACTTCCAGAACCCCCACTTAAATCAAACTCCACATCTTTGAGCCAATATTGAGACAGAATATCGTATGTTTCTTTTTCCCGGGCATAATAAGTGGAAAAAATGGCCTTATAAGTGATCGTTTTTTTGGGTTTGTAATGTAATGTGACCCCACCCAAATAATTTTGATATTCATCAACTTCCTGTCCTTCATAATATACGATAAATTTTTTGGCATCATCAATGGGTCCTGTTATCGTTTCCCTGTTCTGAGGGATAAAAACATATTGATTAATGGCAAAATTTCCCAGAAAACTTATTGAAAATTTATCGGTAACCAACCAATTCAGTAACATCTGGGTGTCGAAAAAGCGGGGTTTGTATTCCCCTTTTGTTTCTAGAAAATTAAGCAAATAGGCATTTGATTTAAAACGTGTACCCACCAGATAAGTGAACCGATCTCTTTTCTTGGTTTTATCTTTAACAACACCTTCTATATGCGCTGTTCCTCCTAAAAGTCCCCCTGAAAAACTTCCTGCAAATTTTTTGGGCGTTTTATAAACCACATCCATCACAGATGACATTTTATCCCCATATTGAGCAGAAAAACCACCCGCAGAAAATTTTACACTTTCCGTTAAATCCAGATTAACAAAGCTTAATCCCTCCTGATTCCCACTACGCACTAAAAATGGTCTATATATTTGAATATCATTAACATATATTAGGTTTTCATCGTAATTTCCACCTCTTACATTATATTGGGAACTCAATTCATTCACAGAAGAGACCCCGGCATACATTTTAATGATCGATTCAGCACCACCCATAGGGGAGGGTAGGTTGAATTGAAGATTGGGATTTATCCTTTCGTATCCATCATTATGTTTGGCTTTAAAATCAACAATTTCAAGCCGGTTGTCTTTAATGGTCAGCTGTATAGGAATGTAAATCTGCTCCTTAGGCTTTAAAGTAACCATAATCAGCGTATCGTCAATAGAGATATGTCTGAAAATAATTTCTGTTTTTTGATTAGGAAAAATGGGGACCTCAAAAGTACCATCACTGGAACTGAAATACGTTTGCTGAGAGGATGAGACCAGAATAAAAACGTTTTCAATAGGTTCGTTGTACTGGTTGGTAATTCTACCAACCAGAGTGCCATTTTGAGCTATAGAAACTTTTTGGATAAAAAGTGTAAAGATTAGAGTCAATAAAAGTTTTGCCAAAAATTTCATGAATAGATAGTGAAACTCTTAATACGCTTTTTTTAGTAATTTATTGTGTTTTTATTAAAAAAAAATGCTACACCTATAGGGTGCAGCATTCTATATCAGTTTTGCAACAGTTTGTTATAAAAGGCCTTTATTGCTGGCTTCTAATATACAATTCCAAGCACCTTTTTTGGTAATGTTACGAATCCCTTTCGCAGAAACTTTCATCATAACCCAACCACCTAGTTCAGGTACAAATATTTTTTTCTTGTGAAGATTTGGATTAAATCTTCTTTTGGTTTTAATATTTGAGTGAGAAACATTATTTCCAACTATCGCTTTTTTTCCTGTTAATTGACAAACTCTTGACATTTCCTCTTCTTATTATATGGTTATTATTCTAATTTTCGGGCTGCAAAAATACAACTTTTTTTTGATTAATCAGTTTCTGTTGATAAAATATTTTCTAAAATATTTAAAATTCAGTAGTTCAGATAGATGTGGATTGCAAATTTTCAATTTTGATCTTTTCAAATCCTTTTTTTAATGCGCTGTTAACTCTTATTCCCAATAAAAAAATCTTCTTTGTCATCAAAAAGGATGTTGAATGTTGTCATTGTTCCGTAACATCTTGTAATATATTGTTGAATATTCAGTTTCTCTTCATCTGTGAGCACCGGATGACTATTGATGTTTTGTTCTAAAACCCTTAAACGATCTCTCATCATGACAATTTTGTGAAAAAATGCATCAACAGGTATCTCTTTCGGTTTTAAATCTCTGTTTCCCGGTTGTAAGATGATAGTTCCACCTTCCCATTTTTTCCCTAGTGGAACTTTGTATTGAAGCCCATTATACTTATCCAGAATCGTTTTTAAAACAATCTCCATCTCCTTTAAACTTACTTTAGGAATTTGATTCTCCATTTCCTGAAAATCAATGACGTCAAATTCTGCGTTTAGTTTTGAAAACTCGATCTCACCTCCTCTGATGAAAATCA
>JAEWUL010000112.1 GCA_023459435.1 Bacteroidota bacterium | reverse complement strand
GGAAAGATTGTATATGGTGTTTTTGTCGGTATGATAGCGATGTTGATTAGGGTAGTCAATAAAGGTTATCCTGAAGGGATGATGCTGGCCATCCTCCTGGGCAATATTTTTGCACCCTTGATTGATTATTGTGTTGTTCAAATACATATCGGAAGAAGGAAAAAAGCGTTTCTCAAAACTACAAATCTTTAAAATAGACTGAATTATGAAATTCTCAAATCGATATATTTTCATTTTTATTACCATAATTGTGGTGATATGTGCTGCCATTTTAACACTGGCATCCGTTGGTTTACAACCTATTCAAAATGCAAACAGAGAAAAGGAAAAAATGACACAAATCCTAAAAGCATCCGGCTATTCCGACATCCAGGATGTCATCCCTTTTTTCAAAAAAGTTTCTGAAGAGATCACTTTAAAAGGTGAAAAGAATGATTTGTTAGTGTATCAAGTAAAAACCAAAGATGGACAACCTTGTTTTGTAATGCCTGTAAGAGGAAAAGGATTGTGGGGGCCTATATGGGGCTATATTGCTGTCAAACAGGATGGTAAAACTATTAATGGTGCCGTTTTTGATCACAAAAGCGAAACTCCCGGTCTTGGTGCTGAAATCAATACCGATAAGTTTATGTCACAATTTGAAGGGAAACTCCTTTTTGATGAAAATGGAGATTTTACCAGTATTAGAGTTGTTAAAGGGGGCGTTTTGAATAGCAATATTGATCCATCTATGTGCGTTGATGCTATTTCCGGAGGGACCATTACGAGTCAGGGCCTGGAGAAAATGTTAAAAAACAGCCTAGAACCTTATATTTCGTTTCTAAAAGAGTTACAAACAAAAAGTGTTATTCAAAAGTAAATCGATATGAATATTAAAAAATATTTTGGGCCACTCAACAAAGATAATCCCGTACTTGTTCAACTTTTGGGAGTATGTTCTGCCTTAGCGGTAACGGCACAACTAAAACCAGCTTTTGTTATGGCACTATCAGTGACCATTGTAGCTTCCTTTGCCAACCTTACCATTTCATCGATGCGCAATTTGATCCCACCCAGAATCAGAATTATTGTCCAATTGGTTGTTATTGCCACACTAGTAATTTTAGTTGATCAGGTGTTACAGGCTTTTTTCTATGATGTAAGCAAGATGTTGTCAGTTTTTGTCGGACTAATCATTACAAATTGCATCATTATGGGAAGATTGGAAGCATATGCAATGTCAAATCCACCCATTCCATCATTAATGGATGGACTTTTTAATGGGTTTGGATACGGATTAGTACTGATCATAGTAGGTACAATTCGAGAATTATTGGGATCCGGAACATTATGGAATATCCAGATTATACCACATTCTTTTTACGAAATGGGATACATGAATAACGGACTGATGGTCCTTCCACCTGCAGCTTTATTGTTAGTAGGGGTGATGATATGGATACAACGGGCGAAGGGCTAAAGGCGAAGGGCTAAAGGCGAAGGGCGAATTGACTACCAGAAACTTAATAAAAACTAATACATACTAATATGAATACTATAAAAAAATTCGAAGACCTTGATGTTTGGAAAAATTCTATTGCTTTATCTAGGGAAATCTATAAAGAATTTCAAAATTGCAAAGATTATAGCTTTAAAGATCAAATACAAAGAGCAACTGTCTCAATATCTTCAAATATTGCTGAAGGATTTGAAAGATATACTGATAAAGATACAGCAAAGTTTTTCATTATAGCAAAGGGATCTGCAGGAGAAGTCAGATCACAATTATATATTGCAAATCAATTAGGATATTTACAAGAACCTGAAACCATAACACTCATTGAAAAAGCAACTTCAATATCAAAAATGCTCGCATCATTAATAAAATACAGACTTCAATAAAATTTTCACTTTTTGCCTTTTGCCTTTTGCCCTTCACCTTTTTTTTAGTACCTTTGCATCTTAAATAATTAGTAAATTAAAATTATAGATCATGAGTGAAATTATTGGAATTTTCGGTCGTCAAATTCTGGATTCCAGAGGGAATCCAACCGTTGAAGTAGATGTTTATACCGCTGCAGGCGTTATGGGTCGTGCTGCTGTTCCATCAGGTGCTTCTACAGGTGTTCATGAAGCTGTTGAATTGAGAGATGGTGACAAATCACAGTACCTTGGTAAAGGGGTTTTAAAAGCGGTTCAAAATGTAAATAAGGTTTTAGCAGAAGAACTCAAAGGGATGTTTGTGAACAACCAAAATGAGATCGATGCAAAAATGATAGAGATTGATGGTACTCCTAATAAAGCAAATATGGGGGCCAACGCGATTTTAGGTGTTTCTTTAGCGGTTGCTAAAGCTGCAGCTCAGGAGTCAAATCAGGAGTTATACAGATATATCGGTGGTGTGAATGCCAATACGTTGCCAATCCCTATGATGAATATCATTAATGGAGGTTCTCATGCTGATAACTCTATTGATTTTCAAGAATTTATGATTATGCCTGTGGGTGCTGAATCTTTTGCTCATGCTTTGAGAATGGGCGCTGAAACGTTCCATAACTTAAAAGCTGTTCTAAAATCAAAAGGTTATGCTACAAACGTTGGTGACGAAGGTGGATTTGCTCCAAACTTAAAATCTAATGAAGAAGCTATCGAAGTGATCCTTCAAGCTATTGAAAAATCAGGATACAAACCAGGAATCGATATCTGCATCGCTTTGGATCCTGCTTCTTCTGAATACTACCTACCAGAAGAAAAAGTGTATCATTTACACAAATCTACAGGTGACAAACTAACTCCTGCTCAAATGGTTGACTATTGGGCTGAATGGGTTAAAAAATATCCAATCGTTTCTATAGAAGATGGTATGGCTGAAGATGATTGGGATGGGTGGAAATTGATCACAGATCAACTTGGAGAAAAGATTCAACTGGTTGGAGATGATCTATTTGTAACTAATGTAGAACGCTTAACACAAGGAATTGAAACAGGAGTGGCTAATTCAATATTGATAAAAGTGAACCAAATTGGATCTTTAACAGAAACCATCAATGCAGTGAATATGGCACATAAAAATGGATATACTGCCGTAATGTCTCATAGATCTGGTGAAACCGAAGATACAACAATCGCAGACTTAGCTGTTGCCTTGAATACAGGTCAGATTAAAACAGGTTCTGCCAGCCGTACCGACAGAATTGCCAAATACAACCAACTTCTTAGAATCGAAGAGATGTTGGGATCTATGGCTTATTTCCCAGGGAAGAATTTCCCTTTCATGAGATAATGATTCTCTTACATAATATTCAAAAAGAGTTCCCCAAAGGAGCTCTTTTTTTGTTTTTTTATGCCTATGTTAGGGAAACTTAACGTATATTTGCAATTCTAAATATAATAATGTGAAAAATAATAAATATACACGGTTTTTTTTGTTAATTATTCTGCTAAGTATCATACAAACAGGGATTTCCCAAAACGCACCAGGTGGGAATG
>JAEWUL010000111.1 GCA_023459435.1 Bacteroidota bacterium | reverse complement strand
GCCATAATGGTTGGAATTTGTATTGGTGTTTTATGCGCTGTTTACAAAGATACTTTGTTTGACAAACTGGCTCTTATTTTTTCTGTTTTAGGGATCTCATTGCCCTCCTTTTTTGCAGCCATTCTTTTTGCCTGGGTTTTTGCTTTTTTGTTGGCAGATTATACAGGATTGAGTATGTTTGGATCTCTCTTTTCTGTTGATGATTACGGAAATGGCACTTATATGGATTTGAGAAACCTCATTTTGCCTGCATTAACATTAGGGATTCGACCACTTGCCGTTGTTGTTGAGCTAACTAAAAGTTCTGTTTTAGATGTGCTTTCACAAGATTATATCAGAACGGCTAAAGCCAAAGGGCTCCCCTACCGAACCATATTGATTAAACATACGTTAAAAAACGCTCTTAATCCGGTTGTGACTGCCATTTCGGGATGGTTAGCGGCATTGCTTGCAGGGGCTGTTTTTGTAGAGTATATCTTCGACTGGAAAGGGATGGGAGTTGTCATTGTTGATGGATTAGATAAATACGACTTCCCTGTTGTAATGGGATCACTCCTTTATGTATCGGTTATTCTTGTTTTAATCAACATTCTGACAGATATTATTTATGGATGGCTCGATCCAAGAGTGAAATTATCGTAAATATTTGGTTTGAATATTCCCCTTTTCCGCCTCGCCTTGTGGCCTCCCTGCGCACTTGCGCCGAAACATATGAAAAATGAATGATTGATCTCTACAACTCCTCCTTAATCTCAACCAGAAACGCTTTGATATTCTTTAGTGTCTGGATCAAATCGGCTTTTGACAACTGATCTACAAATTTATCCCCTTTCAACGCTTCTTTCGCTCCTTGCAAAGTGTACCCCTTCTCTTTAGTAAGGTGATAGATGGTACGGATGATCTCAATATCCCGTTTTGTGAAATATCGACCCCCTTTTTTATTTTTATAGGGCTTGATCATATCAAATTCCTTCTCCCAAAACCTTAATAAAGAAGGATTTACATTAAACATCCGTGCTGTTTCACTGATGCTGTAATAGGTTTTTTCCATATCTTCCATACTCTAATCCTCCCTATCCCGAGCTCTGCGGTTGTCTTTTTCTTTGATACTTTCCCTTTTATCATACATTTTTTTCCCTTTTGCCAGTGCGATCTCTAACTTGGCATACCCCTGTTCATTGATGAATAAAAGGGTAGGTATAATCGTCATACCCCGCTCGTTGAGTTTTATCAACAATTTCTTGATCTCTTTTTTTTGTAATAATAACTTTCGGGATCTTTTCGGTTCATGGTTGTTATAACTGCCATTCGCATATTCTGTGATATGCATGTTGTTGACGTACAATTCTCCATTTGTAAATGAACAATAGGAATCTGTGATATTCGCTTTCCCGGCTCTGATCGACTTGATTTCTGTTCCTGTTAAAACAATTCCGGCGGTTAGTTTTGTCAATAAAAAGTATTCAAACTCGGCTTTCCGGTTTTTTATAGAGATGGAAGTTTGTTGTTTCCCTTTTGACATGTTCGTTACGTGCTTATTCAATGTGCAAAAATACAAAATATTATCCATCTTCCTCATTCCGTTGTGTTCATTTTTTTTATACTTTTGGGAAAACACTACTACCATGTTCTTGAATAACTTCCCCGTTCTGAAAATATTGATCCCTTTCATTCTCGGGATTTTTGGAGGATATTATACCCATTTCGATCCAAAATTAGCTTTTTACCTCTTTTATTTTCAGTTTTTTTTGTTCTTTCTCGCCATTTTTAACAGAAAAAAAACATCTTTCCTAGGACAAAAAACCGTTTTCTTCTCTTTGATCTGTTTCTTCTTTTTGGCAGGTTATCTCTTCACTACTTTCCATTATTCTTTTTTTTCCTCTCGAATCTTATCCATTCATCAAGAAAGGAAGAAGATAAACGTTGAAATTATTGAACCTGTTTTTGAAAGAGCGAAAAGTGTGAAAACAATCGTTCAAAATAACGGGCAGAAAATTTTACTGTATATTCAAAAAGACTCTATGGCTCTTCAATTGAAACCCGGTGACATCATCCGGATAGATCTCCTTTTAAAAACCATTGACCCTCCCCAAAATCCGGCCTCCTTTAATTATAGGGAATATATGAAAAGGAAAAAAATTATTTATACAGCGTATGTTTCAACAGATCAATGGCTTTGGGTTGACTACAATAGATCATTCAACATCAAATATTGGGCTTATCAGGTACAACAAAAATTATCCCAAATTTTTGTACAATATGGTCTTTCTGGGAAAGAATATCAGGTAGCAGCAGCGATCCTTCTCGGTAATGATGATACGATGGAACCAGAACTGAAGTCTACATATAGTAATGCTGGAGTTAGCCATATTTTATCAGTATCTGGGATGCATGTTGGTATCATTTTTATGATTTTAAACCATCTGCTTATCCCTTTGGGATGGAATAAAAAAACCCGTTATTTGAAAACGGGGATCCTTTTTCTCTCGGTATGGCTCTATGCAACCATTACGGGACTCTCCCCTTCCGTGATCAGATCTGCCTCCATGTTCACTTTTGTTTTAACCGGAGCGATGCTTCACCGAAAAACAAACATTTATCAAAGTCTGTATGCCTCTCTTTTTATCCTTTTGTTGATTAATCCATTATTGATTTTTGATGTTGGATTTCAGTTAAGTTATCTTGCTGTTTTCGGAATCGTTTTTTTTCAAAAACCAATCGAATCACTATATCAGCCCAAAACAAAAATGGGAAACTATGTCTGGTCATTATGTAGCGTTTCTATTGCTGCTCAACTGGCCACATTTCCGATCTCTATCTTTTATTTCCACCAGTTTCCCAACTACTTTTTATTAGCCAATCTTATGGTAATTTTTCTCTCTTTTTGTATTATGGTTTGTGGAATTGCCGTGTTAGCCGTTAGTTTTATTCCTCTTATTTGTACACTTTTAGCGAAGTTACTACAGTTATTAATCAGCTGGATGAATCACATCATAGAATTTATACAGCAGCTCCCTGGAGCTGTGACAGAAAATCTATCGATCTCGATAACACAGATGTTGATGCTTTACTTGTGTATCATTCTCATTTTTATCGCTTTAAGAAACAAGAACAATCGAGCTCTCCAAACAGCTTTACTCACATTATTGATGTTTTGGATCAGCTATACCATTGACATACAACAATCCAGAAAAAAAACTGAATCTATCATTTTCGCAACATCTAAAACACCAGCCCTTTTGTTTCGGGATCAGGGATTTGGGATTATCCTTTCCGATTCGATCACGGATCATACCCATCCATTATATCGTTTTTCGATTCAAAATTATATGATCAAGGAAAAAATAAACCCTCACTTTTTAAATTTAAATCAAGACACGATTATTGGGGATTTTTACAAAAAGGGGGATATGGTTTTATTCAGGAATAAAAAAATACTCCTTGTAAAAGATCAAAACTGGAAAAGATATGAGTGCCTTAAAGTGGATTACATCTTCTTGATGAATAAAAATATTGATCTAACGGATCTCGTACAAAGAGTATCTTTTCGTCAACTCATTTGGGATGAACAGATACCTGTTTATCAAGAGGAGAGATGGCTCGATTATTGTGAAAAAAACAATATAAACTATTACTCTGTAAGGAAAAATGGATTTTTAAAGATTCCTTATCATTAGTCTCTAGTCTTTTTTTGGGCATTCCAGCTCCGCCCTAATGCAAGGCTTCGTATGCTCATGTGCTCGTTGGCATTTTGTTGGATTATTGTTAATTGCAAAAAAAAAATTTAACGCGGATGACGCGGATTTTCAATCGCGGATTTATACGGATCTGTTTTTATCCGTATGGCGAAGCATCCGTTGCATCATCGTTCCAATATTAAAAAAGGTCGGGCAAAACCCGACCTTCAAAATTTATTTGTTCACAATCACTTTTCCAGAAAAGAGGATCAATTGATCAGATTTTAAAGTGTAAACATATACTCCACTTGGTGTATTTTTCAAATCCCAAATCCATTGACCTTGGGTATTTTCTATCTTTTTGGTCATAACAATTTTGCCAGTTTGGTCATAAATGTATAAAATAGCTGGTTGATCATACGATTTCATATCCCAAATAAAGGAAACATAACTATTGGCAGGATTTGGTAGCACTTTAACAGATGCAATGTAAGGAGTAGTGTTTTTGCCTGAATTTGAGTTGGATCCTACTCTTAACATTTTAGGTGGAGCAGAAACATCATCGATGCAAATATCATACAAGAAACATAATATATTTCTAGCTAAAATGGCTCCTCTGTAGTTATTGGAAGATGCATACGTTTCCAAAGACGCAATTTGAGTACTATCGAGATTATAGATAGATGTAGTGTCTAAGAAAATGGATTCTCGGATAGTAATATAATCTCTATAACTTTCTACCTCTGCAGATTCCTCTTCAGATAGTTTACCATTATTATTTTCCAGAATGTCCAAATATAGATTTGCTTGAGCATAATCATCCTGATTAATTGCGATTTCTGCCATAGATAAATAATCACTGTAAGAGCCTCTAGTTTCTAAATGGTTGATGATATCAGTATAGTTATAAATAGTATCGGAGAATAATATTTCTGTCTTATAAGTTTGATATTCATCTCTATACGTTTTAAATGCTGAGAGTTGCTCTTCCATCTCTGTTCTCAACGTTTTCACATCCCAACTTGCAATAATTAAATTAATCATATATTCAGGAAGCGGAGTTGGTATTCCATATCTAAGTATATCTAAAAATCCTTGATCTCTTGTAGCATCAGGATTAGCTATACAGATCTCTAAAAGTAATGCAGGGGGCAGGAGATTCTCTTGTGCAACAGAAATTATTGCCTCTTGTGACAAATATGGGGATTTACCTAATAATTCAGCTCTTAATTTCCAAATATCTTCAGACCATACATCTTGAATTAATCTAATCAATTCTGGAGTATTCCCAGCATCTATGAGTTGGTTGTAGTTGTATTTGAGATTTCCATAATTAAAGTTTATATTAGTTAATTCAGATTGTATCGTTTGAATATTTAAACCATTGATTTTTGATGGACAGTAATTTTCAGATCCAGGCACTGGTAATATAGTATTTGATGTTGAATAACTTGTTAATTCTTCATCTGGATTATTGGGATTATACAAATAATATAAAAAGTTTGCTTCGTTATTGTATTGATAATCAACAGACGAAGTACTTGGGAATTTATTCCCTGCAGCTACAATTTCTGCATTAATAACCCCTCCTTGAAATTGATTGATTCCATTATAATTGTACCCATCTATTTTACGAACCCAAAAATCATGATCTTTATTATCACTGTTCACGTTACATAAACTAACCAACCCTTCAAATGGGTATAATGCAGAATAGTTTAATCCATCAAAGATTTGTCCAATCGTTAGTTCAAAGAAAGAATTTTTATAAACTTGATTATTATCTTTTCCACTGTTTTTAATAATTAATCCAATTTTATCTAAATTTGATTCTGAATTATTGGTAAACTCGTTATCTTCAATTCTAAACCCTGTAGAGTTTTGTAAATATATTCCAACAGGTCTACTTGTAATATTGAGGTTGTCTTTCCCAACTGAAAATTCATTTTTAACTAATTTAGGATTATTTACTCCATTTATATAAATTCCATAATCATTTTTCAAAAAATGGGTTGAATTTATCTCTATTTTTTTTAAATTTCCACTACTACTGGCCACTATACCATAATCCAACCCGGAAAAAGTTGAATTTGAAGTAATGTTTTCATTTGGGCAAACTTCACCTAAATAAAAAGATGTACTACAAGTTGGTCTTACTGTAAACCCTGAATTAAATGATCTTATACCTGTTTTTGGAAATGAAATGAAGGTTGGCGAGTTTTGAGGAATTGTCATAGTTGAAATAAATGTACAACCGTTGAAAATCAAACCATTAATATCATTCAAATAGACATGGCAAAAAAAGTTAGTTTGTTCAACATAGAAATCATTATTTACTATAAAATTACAATTTGTTATAGTAGATCTATTTCTTAATTCACCATTGTTAAACATATTTTTATAAGGAGCCATATAGATAGATATCCTATTATTGTAAAAATAGGAGTTTGTAAGTGTTATTATACCACCTGATTTAGTATTAGTTAGTACATCACCGACCATGATTCCAAATTTAGCATTGGAAATGGTACCATTATTCATGGTTAATGATCCTTGATTAGGGCTAAAACCCACTTGTGAACTATTCGAATTTCCTTCAACAACAATCCCTTGCCACGGAAAATCAGCACAATAGTTATTTAACACCCCATTATTGATAATTAGTTTTCCACCGGGTTCTACAATAATGGAAGCATTTGGGGTACACTGAACTTGTGCAGATATCGTTAAAGTAGAATTTGTTTTTACAATATTTTTACCGGAAATCAATGCGTTACTTGAAATACTTTGAACACCTTCAAATTCATAAGAGTTATAAATATTATTCTCAGAAGAAGTTACAATAAAACATTTTTTAATTGTTTTTGTATAATCCCTATGAACAATATTAAATGAAACACCAGCATTCCCTACACCAACCGCTTTTACTTTGATAGAAAATGGGCTAATCTGTTCAATTAACAATACATTATAACCCATAATCCAATTTATACTATCAACCCATTCAGGAATATCAAATTCAGAGATTGAAATAATTGTTTCATTACAGAGTTCAATTTCAGAAGGCCCTGAGATTATCATTGGGATCCCGTAAAATGCAGATTCAAAAACAGCTGCATGTGTATTTAGCAGACCATATCCAGTGGTCCAAGTCCATGTCCCATATTGTCTTTGTTCAGTTGTATTATAATCTCCACTATATGCACAAGGAATTTTGGATGTAGTTGTGAATAAAATTTCATTAATTTGTGTATTTGTTAAATTAGAATTAACACTAAGCATTAATGCAATGGTTGCTGTAACCATTGGAGCAGAAAATGAAGTTCCGTCTTTATCAATGTAGTTGTTTACATTAGATGTCCAATTATGACTGGATGTTCTAATTTCTGTTGCTGGAGCAATTAAATCTAATCCTTTACCAAAATTAAAATCAAGTTCAAATTGAGAACTTTGTTTTATACCTCCAACTGCAATTGTATATTCATGAATTGCTGGATAATTAACAGAATGTCCTAAGTACGGTAAATTCTCAGAATCTCCGTTTTCTCCATTAGGCGCATTACCACTAGCACAAACGATTGGAATTCCTTTACCATTTCTCGCTATACTAACAGAATCAATTGCATTATTTATTGCTATCGACTCATCATGATGAAACGAACAATTAATTACAGAACAATCGTTAGATATAGCTGCTTCTAACCCCGCTATAATCCAACTATCTTTTGTGTACCAACTTCCCATATCATTATCGATTATTGGTTTTCCAATTCTAATGGGAAATACTTTAGAAGTATGTGCAATTCCTACAATTCCAATATTGTTATTAGATGCAACAATTACTCCTGCAACTTCTGTTCCATGTTCATCACCAAATGAAGGGCCTCCATGTAAATCGGGATCAATATATTGTTCAACTGTTGCATCATGTCCATGAATTAAATTATCAACGAGATCTTCATGATTTAATATCACTCCACCGTCTAAAACAGCAATTTTGAGATTTGGTGTTCCAGTAGAAATCTCCCATGCATTTTTTGCATTAATACCATTATTAAATCCTACATCGTAGTCATTTAAATAGTATTGAGTTAAAAAGTGTGGATTATCATTATAGTCAGAAAAATTTATTTCATAAAAAAAATTTGGAGAGACTATTTCAAATAATGTAGTTGAATAAAGTTGATTTGAGATTAAAAATGGATCAGAATTATTAGTTAAAAGGATTGTGAAGTAATTAGTAAATATTGAATTTCTTTTAATCTGAATAAAATCAATGTTTTGTTGAATTAATATAGAGTCAATATTTAATTCATTTTTAAGAATTACTATAACTTCTCCTGAAGTCCAATGTTTTTTATTTTGTTGATTTAAATATTCAAAAGAATATGATTTAATTACATTATTTGTTTGAAAAATTGACAATAAATCATTTTTATTATTATTGGAAAACACAATTCTAAATCTAAAATTTTCAATTGTATCAATTTTTATTATTGCACATGCAATAGTATCAAGGAAAAATGTCTTCATACTAGGTGACAATTCTCTGTAAAATCAAAATATAAAACGGTATCTATTGTGGAAAAAAACATTGGATTTCCATCCTTATCATTAAAATGTTTAGTTTGTCCATATATTGAGATAGCAGGAAACAATAGTAAAATT
>JAEWUL010000110.1 GCA_023459435.1 Bacteroidota bacterium | reverse complement strand
GGGGAGAACTGGAAATCAGTTCTTCTGAAATGATTAACATCCATATGGCAGCTACAGGCCTTCATTATGGTCAGGAAGCCTTCGAAGGTATGAAAGCCTATCGAGGAAAAGATGATAAAGTGCGGTTATTCCGTTGGGAAGAAAACTGGAAACGAATGAATCGTTCTGCTGATGGAATCTTGATGCAACCTGTTCCCAAAGAGATTTTTGAAAAAGCTATCAAACAAGTTATTGAATTAAACAAAGAGTATATTCCACCTTATGGAACAGGGGGATCATTGTATATTCGTCCACTTTTGTTCGGATCAGGTGCTAAAGTTGGGGTTAGTCCTGCCGATGAATACTTATTTATGGTTTTTGTAACCCCAGTCGGTCCATACTTTAAAGAGGGATTCAAACCTGTTAAAATGCAAATTGTACGCGATTTTGACCGTGCAGCTCCAATGGGAACAGGTCACATTAAAGTTGGTGGAAACTATGCCGCCAGTTTAAAAGCAGGTCAAAGGGCTCATCAGGAAGGTTTTGCAGCATCCATTTTTGCTGATTCTAAAACCAAACTATATATTGATGAAGCTGGCCCTGCAAACTTTTTTGGAATTAGAGACGGGAAATATATTACACCCGATTCCGGATCTATACTCCCTTCCATCACAAATATGAGCCTTCGTGAAATTGCTGAAGATCTAGGTTTAGTAGTAGAAAGAAGACATGTTGCCATCGATGAGATCCCAACATTTGAAGAAGCTGGTGCTTGTGGAACAGCTGCTGTCATCTCGCCAATTGGTCTTATCCAAGATAGAGATTCTGGAGAAGAATTTATTATTTCTAAAAATGGAGAAGCGGGTCCATGGAGTACCAAATTATACAACTACCTTACCGGTGTTCAATACGGTGAAGTAGCTGACAAATTTAACTGGTGTACAATAGTAGAGAACATTTAATCGTTCTCTACTATGTTATAATATTTAAAAAATAATCTCATCAATGAAAACGAAATCCTTCGTACTCGCTCTTTTTGTCTTTTTTTGTGGGTTGACTCAAGCACAAAACAACACTTATCAGATCAACTATAATAAAATGAATCAGTTGCTTAGGGCAATAAATGATTTATATGTGGATACCGTTAACTTTGATGCTATCGTAGAGAATGCTACAGTAGAAATGTTAAAGGAATTGGATCCTCATACTGTTTATATCCCGGCAAAGGAAGTGCAACAAGCAAACGAACCGCTTCAAGGCGCATTCGATGGGATTGGAGTAACTTTTCAAATCATTAAGGATACCATCAATGTCATGGAAGTGATCATTGGAGGCCCATCCGATAAAGTGGGGCTGATGGCAGGCGATAAAATTATTAAAGTGGACTCCCTTACCTCCTTTGGTAAAGAGATCAATAACCAATGGGTTATGACACACCTCAGAGGTAAAAAAGGAACCAAAGTGGAACTTCAGGTAAAGAGAAATAAAAATGTAGAACCACTCACTTTTACCATTGTACGCGATAAAATCCCAATGAATAGTATCAATGTGTATTTCATGGTGGATAAATCAACCGGTTATATCCGATTGGAACGATTTGCTGCAACTTCAAAAAAAGAGTTCTCTGATGCCCTTCGTGAGCTACAAAGTAAGGGTTTGAAAAACTTGATTTTTGACCTGAGAGGCAATGGTGGTGGTTTTTTAACTACCGCTTTTGATATCGCCGATGAATTTATTGATAAAGATAAAATTATAGTTTATACTGACAATTTCAGAGGAACAGGGGATAAATTTTTATCCACAGCTACCGGTGATTTTGAAAAAGGGAAACTCATCATTCTGGTTGATGAAGGGTCTGCTTCTGCCAGTGAAATCGTTTCAGGTGCTGTTCAGGATTGGGACAGAGGATTGGTGATGGGTAGAAGAACTTTCGGAAAAGGATTGGTTCAGAAACCATTATATCTGGCTGACCAATCTCAAGTTCGCCTTACAATCTCTAGATATTACACTCCCACAGGAAGATGTATTCAAAAACCATATGATGATGGGTTGGATTCTTACCTGGAAGACCTTCAATACAGATCTGAACACGGTGAACTATTCACAGCAGATAGTATCAGATTTCCAGATTCTCTTAAATACAAAACGCCTAATGGCAGAATTGTATATGGAGGTGGAGGTATTATGCCAGATATCTTTATCCCTCTCGATACCACAAAATATTCATCCCTTTATGGTGAAATGTTCAGAAAAGGGATCTTCAGCGGTTTTACCCTCGATTATATGAATTCCAATCGGGAAATGCTAAAAGCTCAATATCCTACAATTGAGGATTTTAAAACTAATTTTAAAGTAACAGATGAATTGTTAACCCAAGTGATGGATTATGCGCACAGTGAAGGAGTAAAAGATAGCGTTCCATTGCTATTCAGTAGAAGAGCTGAATTGTTTCTAAAAGAAAAGGGAACTCTTTTGGATTCCATTTATTCTGATGTAAATACGCTTCAATCAATGGAACAATTTCAAAAAGAGTTTGTAACATTTATGCAAAACTCATATAATGAATCCATGAATTTGAGAAACCTTTCCAAAATCAATGAATTTATTAAAGAAGCGATCATGTTTGAATTTGCAAGAAACCTGTTCTCTTATGGTGATGCATACCAAATCTTTTTGATGAGTGATGAAACTTTCTTAAAAGCAATTCAAGTGATGAACGATGACAAAGTGTTCAAAAAATTTAAAGTGAGCAGATAATGATATCAAAGAGAACAATAGATGAAATTCTATTGGTCGCTAAAATCGAAGAGGTGGTTGGTGACTTCGTTTCTCTTAAAAAAAGGGGGCAAAACTGGGTAGGGTTGTGCCCCTTTCATGAAGATAAAAACCCCTCTATGTACGTAAGTCCAAGGATTGGAATCTACAAATGTTTTGTTTGTGATGCTGGCGGAAATGCAGTTCAATTTTTAATGAACCATGAAAAGATATCTTATCCTGAGGCTTTAAGAATTTTAGCTAAAAGATATCATGTTCATATTGAGGAGGATGCTCAGAAAACTCCTGATGAACTGGCTGCTGAATCTGAAGTTGAAAGCCTTTTCATTTTAAATCAGTTTGCAGAAAAGTTTTTTATTGATCAACTCTTTGAAACCGAAGAGGGGCAAACCATTGGATTGTCCTACTTTAAAGAGAGGGGGTTGAATGAGGCTGTAATCAAAAAGTTTAAACTGGGATACTCCCCGGAAAGTTGGGATGCTTTTTTACAGTTTGCTTTGAACAATGGTTATAAAGAGGAACATTTGATCAAAACGGGTTTGATTAAAAAAAGTGAAAGTGGAAAGCTTTATGACTTTTATCACGGCAGAGTGATGTTCCCCATTCATAATACCCTTGGAAAAACGGTTGGTTTTGGAGGAAGAACATTAAAAACAGGTGAGAAGATCTCTAAATATTTCAACTCACCTGAAAGTGAAGTGTATCATAAAAGTGATGTTCTTTATGGATTCCATCTTGCCAAAAAAGCTATTCGTACATTAGATAACGTTTACCTTGTGGAAGGGTATACCGATGTTATCTCCATGAGCTCATCAGGAATTGAAAACGTGGTGGCTTCATCAGGTACTGCTTTGACAAAAGGACAAATAAAACTGATAGCTTCTCAGACCAAAAACATTACAGTCGTTTATGATGGCGATACAGCGGGGATCAAAGCCTCCATGAGAGGTATTGATCTATTACTGGAAAGTGGCTTAAATGTTCATGTAGTAGCCTTACCAGACGGAGAAGACCCAGACTCCTTTGCACGGAAACTGGAAGATTCTGAATTGAAAAAATTCCTGACCGAAAATAGTGTCAGCTTTCTGATTTTTAAAGCGAAAATTCTCTCCAAAGAGGCCGGTAC
>JAEWUL010000109.1 GCA_023459435.1 Bacteroidota bacterium | reverse complement strand
TAAGCAGGGTATACCACTGTATTTAAAAGTCCACCTTTGTCATAATAGTAAAAAATTCCGCATCCGTCAGGTTGGAAAAAGAATAATGGTTTGTTGAATGCATTATATTCGATTTTGTTTTTAAATTCCTCCTCTATCAACAATGGTGTTCCATTCCAATCGATAGTTCCAGAATAGTCTTCACAAAATGTTGTAAGTTGACATAAAAGATTCCCTTTAAAGTCAAATTTCACAAATTCAGATTTACCACTTTGATTATAATTTTGAATTAATTGACCAATTTGGTTCTCATCAGAAGTTGTTCCATAGACCAGTCTTTCAACACAAGCATCGTTTACGATTGTGTCTGTAGGTCTTTGTAATTCATCATATTGAAATTTAAAAACATGCCCTCTTAAATCCCATTTTGCCATAGGTTTTCCGGCAGTATCAGCTATCATCCAACGTTCACCACTATCAATATTTTTGACATAAACCTGATGTTTTTCACTAAGAGCAAATTTATTGATCGTTGCAACACGATTCAAGGCATCTGTAACCTGTACAATTCTACCGGTAATATCCAATTTGTTATGTGTTTCCACCATTCCATAAGTTCCGTTATCATCGGATGTTTTGAAAGGGCGACCTAAATTATCAATATCAACAATTTGAGGTGTATTGTAAAATGGAGACTCTGGATCGCAATCGTTTTGGTCAAAGTTTTGTTGTTTCCAATTATCAAAAACAACTTTTGTTTTAGTTCCATCAGGAAATTGTACTTCAATCAATCTTCCTATTGAATCATAGTATAAAATTGGAGTTACACCGTATTGAGTAAGTTCCTCTTCATTTTCAAATTCATAAGTAGTACTATACCAAGGTTCATATTGTTTTATTGGTTTATTTTTATTGTTAGTGATCACTTTACCACTTGCTAACCAACGAGATGTAGTTTCCACTTGAACAGGTACTCCATCTACTAAAGTCCATGCCAATCCATCTTCGGCAGTGGTTTTTGTCATAATATTTTCACCAATCCCATTGGTATATACATAAGCTTCCAGCCAACGTAAATTCTCCATTCCATGAAGCTCCCGTTTTTTTACATAAGCATAAACCGGTTTTTGAGAACTTTGCCAACAATGTAAATCGTACTCATAAAGTTCAGTAGGATCGTCCAATGTATCACCCTCTCCATTCTTCCCTATCAAAGCTAGTTTTGTCACCATCCCTAGTGTACTAAAAGCAACTTCTTGACTATTCCCATTTGGTTCGGTTAATTTCCAAGGTTGTAAATAATGATAGTTGTATTCAGCTGTTGTTTGAAATCCTAATGCATCGGTAATTGTAACTGGATAAAGATGGTATGTATCATATTCCATTGTAGTAGTATTCCCAAATTGATCAGTGATACATTCAGGAAGATAAAAATACGAGGCACAAAAATTTTGAATTTCACTACATAGATACCAATTGTTGTTTTGAGAACTTATAACGGCTTTTATATACTTTCCATTTTCTAATAAAGTATCAGTGATTTTTAATCCTTGTGAATTAAAATCATCAATCAACATTTGAGTTAATTCAAGAGATTGTTGTTGAAATGGTAAAGCATGTGATGAGATTTGGCCTAAAGGTAAAGCATTCGTTAGTGCTTGATTCCAAAAGAGCGTTTTTGTATGCTGAAAAAGTCTTTTTTGTAACAATGTTGGTGATGGAGCTTCTGCATAGTCAATTTCTGCAGCAATTCCAATATTTGAAATCAAATCAGAAATAACTAATTTATGATCAGAATAGGGATAGTTGTGTATTTCAAATTGTTTATTTTGATAAGGTATTCCAATTAAATTAAAATCGGTTGTATGATTGTTAATAAACGAATTTTCAGCATAAACCATTTTTAATGTGGTCTGCTCTGTTAGAGCCGAAGAGCTAAGTCTTGGATATGCAACTTGCACCGTTTTAGTTGGATTACCATACTGATCATTTTCTATAATCAACTGGTGGCTAATACGTGGATCAGTGACATCTCTCTCATACGCATATTGTAGTGTTTCACTTTCAGTTTTTAAAAATATTGCATATTGATTTTTAGTCCTATGTTGGAGACATTGTAATGAATATGATTTTTCTTCTACTGTATAAGGAATGTTTTGTATAGGAGTTCCATCTAAGGAATAAATTTCTATTCGTAAAGGACTACCTCTTAATGCTCGACAAGCTTCTCTTGCTTCTTCACCAGTTAGATTGATTGGTAATTTAGTGTCTGGTAATTTCCAAGAATATATATCCTTAAAATATTCATCTTCATATTTTCTACTAATTTTATCTCTTTGATGATAATAACCAGTATGAAACCATGTCTTTGTATAAACAGGAGGAAGGTCTAAAGGGTCTATATTTGAAGAAAGATCATAAGATTCAATATCCCATTGTTCCACCATACCAAATCCTCTGAACTCACGTTCTTGATGGTCATAATAACCATGGTGATATGCATATTTGTTTTTGAATGATTTTGAACTAACAACATCTGTTATTTCAACAGATTCTAAGACATGGACTATGAATGGAAGTTTTGTGATCCAAGGAGTTCCTTTCATTTTATCTTGAATATAGAATTTAGTTGAAGGAGCATAATGTAATTCAGTTACAGCTCCCATATTGTTAACTATCTTCTTTAATAAAAAAGGTTTAATCCCAGAAGTTAGTTCCAAATATCGAATCTTTTTGGATTGATTTGGAATAGAAGAAGAAACAACTAAACATTGAGTTCCATTCCCTAAAAGGTCAGTTGTCTGAATAAATGTTTGCTTTGTATTGTTTACAACTAGTGAGTCAGGAACTATTTGTTTTTCCCAAGCATTGCCGGAAAGATTTTTATAATAGTTTATTTTCCCTTTTGATATGTAAAGTAGATCGGTAGTTCCAGTTCCATCAACATCAGTTAAAAACACAAAACGAGGATCAAATTGTTCTAAGCTGTCTAGTAGAGGTGGGTTACTCATAGTTACTCTTGATCCGAATTTTCCATAACCTAAATTGGGATAATATTCAATGGATGTGTTTGTAATACAAACAATATCAGTTAATCCATCTCCACTCATATCTGCAAGAAAGACCCTTCTTTTTATGTCAGAAAAGAGTAATTTGGGACCATCTCCTTCATTGGTTTCGCATCGAACTCGTCTATAATTTCCATACCCCTTAACTCCATCACTAAAATAAATATCAAAATAATCTCCTTTACTAATGATAATATCAGCTAACCCATCTCCTGACAAATCCATAAAACGAAGATTTGAATCATTGAAATTGATATTTGGGAAGTTCTCAAAATTTCTAAAATTCAACCAGTCACCATCTTCTGTTCTGCTATAATATCCATTTATTGCTTCCCCTTGAATGATCAATTCAGGAAGCCCGTCACTATCTACATCTCCAATATGGTAAGTAAATTGCCTATTATTAGTTGCAGCCGGTTTTGTAGATTCAGCTTTCATTCTACCAAAATGCGGTTCTCTTTCATCTAATGGATCTAAGAATTGTTTATCTCCATAGTTTGGCATAAAATACCAAGCTTGATTATTCATAGACATAATACCGCTAATTCCTTCACTATATAGGTCAATCCACTGATATTGTTGTCCATCTACTCCAAACGGAAGGTTTTGTAGTTTGTCCCCGGAAAACTCTTTGAAGCTATTCGCAATTTTTGATTCAGAATAAGAAAACTCCACAGAAGGCAATGTTTCAGTCTCTGATCCACAGTAAGATTTATGAGTGACAGAATTAAGAAGTGTAAATGCACCATTCTCATCTGAGTATTCTAAATCTGTAGATCGAACCAAAACATCTGTTTCACCCAATTCAGCAAAATGATGATACATCAAAATTCGCTTGCACAGTCTGTATGTTCTTATTTCAAAACCTGCGCTATAAACTGAAAATGGATCAGTTCGGGCAGTCCATCCATTGTTTGGAATAATCTCATCACCATAATCAAAGACGATTTTAAAACAGAAATCTGCATTATAGGAATTTGGAATTCGAGATTGATAGTTAGTATCCGTTAATGGTGTTACATTCCCATATTGGACGCTTTTTAAATATTTATTTGCAAAGGTTGCTTGTTGTAACCTTGGATTTTCATAGCATGATGGAAGAATATTTTCACTATTTTCATTTTTATAATTAAAGTGAATAAGATTCCCTTTTGCATCCCAACTCTCTTCATACAACCAAGAAAATACTCTTTGATCATTATTAGGGTCAACAATTCTAGCACTTTCTGAAAACCCATATACTGAAACAATATTTTCTTTACTTACACTTCGCCAATGGCATTGATGAGTATTTATATTTACCCAACGTTCAATTCGTGCAAATAAGCCTTCTGTACGTGGACGATAACTGAAAATAGAATAATTGTTGTATGTGCGAATAGTTTGATGTCCATCATTATCGAAAATAGGAACTAGATCTTCTGCACCTGATAGAATAAAAGTATCACTTTCATGATCCGGGAAATCATTATATTGAGGTAATTCTTTTGCAGTTTTTCTTGAAATTGAAGGGATACCAACATTCCATCCTAATCCAAACACAGAATTTCCACTTCCTGAATCATAACTCAATGCGAATTGAGGGGTGAAACCTCCACGTCCTTCACTAATTGCAAGTGGAACAGTATATGAACCAGTTCCGGTTACAGGATTTGCTTGGAATTTCTCACCTATTCCTCTGATAGCTCCACCTCCAACAGGTAAATTGATCGAAGCATGTTTATTATCTCCTGCTCCAGTACTATTTTTTGGAGCAGGAGATTTATCCGCATTTTGTTGGACGTTGGTCTTTTCATTACCTTGTTCCGACTGTGATACAGATGATGAACCTCGCTTCGATTTTTGATCTTCATTCATACTCATTATTATAAGATTTTCTTTGAATTATTCTTATTTGTTTGAATTATTTGAAATTGGCTAAATTTTTTAATAAATCAACCAATTCTTTTTGTGGATGTGGATCTGATTTGTCAGATCTAAAAGAAACGTGAGCCCAAACTCCAGATTTTCCAGATAATGCATCTTTATTTTGATCAAACATATTTTCATAATACGTTCTTGGGATCTTATATTTTTCAGTTAAAAAAATTAAAAGTTCTTGTAATGAGATTAATTGTTTATCTGAATATTTTTCATAAAAACAATATTTTTTGAAAGGAGTTTTTTCAGGATATTCGTAAACATTTTGGACTTTTCCAAATTTGGGATTACCAACTGGACACATTTCAGAGGTGAGCGGCCCCCATGAATCTAATTCAATTGAAATGGAAGAACTATCCAAATTTTTATATTTTAATCCAAATTTTTTAAAGACACTTGCTTTCAATCCTAGATGATAAGCCCAATAATCAGTAGAGAAAAATTGATGAATTTCACCTTCTCTATCAATTATAAAATGAGTGGCAATTCTTTCAGGTGTTGATTTCCACCATGCAACATCACCATTTATCCCTGGACCAGAGACTGTATGATGTATTACAATTTGAGATTTTTTAGAAATCTCTTTTATGTATTGATTGTTAGGAAATTGTTCGGAGATTATTTTCATATATTAAACAAAACTATTTTTTAATGGAGTATAATGATTTTTATATATGTTAAAGTTTTGAAACACTCCAACTAACATTTGTGAATAACAATATTATTATTTGTCAAAAATATACAATGAATTATTTTTTATAATACATACTACCTTTAATACAAACAATAAATGAAGAATCATTAGAAAATTCAATTTTATATAAAACACCTTCATCTCTATATAATTTTATTTTATACGTTCCAAAAAAAGGACTTTCAGGAGCATTAATAAAAATTGAATCAGGATTATGGTTGACAATTTCCCATGTCCCAATAGATTTTGATTCAGCATCTGATAATCCAGAATAAACAATTGGTAAAAATACTTTATTATCTTTAAAATCTAAAGTATAGTTTATAAAATCATAAGTATTTACTCGAGCCCAATTTGTTTTTTCAAGATCTATCATCCAAAAACCTTCTAGTGTTTTTTCAATTTGTACTTTTTGGTTTACTTTCAAAAAATAAACAAAAATTATTATAAACAAGAATAATAATATTAGTTTATTTCTGTTTGTTTTCAAAAAGTGGAATAGCTTTTCTCTTTTCATAGTCATAACTTCTTTTTTTATATAAAATCGAATTCCCTATAGAGGTTACATCTGAATTATTTGTTAAATTTACCCCACAAAAAATATAATACACAATGTATCCCATCATTTTTGGATTATCATATAT
>JAEWUL010000108.1 GCA_023459435.1 Bacteroidota bacterium | reverse complement strand
TTATTTATCAATGATAACATAGGTCTGAATCTCTTTTTGAATTTTTTCTATTCGGATTCCATACTTTTCTTGCAAATAAATAATAATTGACTCTTCGTTTTTCCCTAATGGGATTTCTAAATTGTATCTTTTTTGATTTTCTCCGTTGTAAAAAAATTTATTTGGATATAATTCATTTAATGTATTTGAAAGAATTCGCAAATTTACATTGATTAAAATATATTTATCGTTGCTTAATAATACTTTGATTTCATCTTTGTTATTTCTATTTAAAAATTGATCAATTTTAATTGAATCTTCATCAATCAAAAGATTTACACTGTCTTTAAAACTGTTTTTTGAAATTTTTAATTCTCTTTGGTCAAGTAGTTTCTGGAAGATTTCTGTTTTAACATGATCAACGACAACACCTTTATATAAAATTGAATAAAATATTGCTTTTCTATTTCTTAGATCAATATTATTTTTATTAATGTTATGGAATATTGAAAAGAGATCAGCAATATCTGCACCATGAATTTCAAATCCATTTTGTGAATTATTTATTTCTAGGAATTTTTCACATTGAGATATGTTATCTGAATTAACTTTTAATGAATTTTCAAAAACAGTATACTCTATACTGTCATTTTTAAAAGTTAGTACTTGTTTTTTATTAAATTTTTTATCTGAATTAAAAGTATTACAAGAAAAACAAAAAAAAATGCACACCAAAATATTTATTATGGTGTTATTTATTTTGGTGTGCATGAAAAAATTGATCTTATTCATGAATGATTATAAATTTATAATCATTACTTTCAATTACTTGATACTCTCCCTTAACAACAATTGGTTCATTAAGTCCTAGTTCTTTTAAAATATTGGGGTTATCAATCACTAATTCTCCAGAAATTTCTTTTGTATTTGCAGCGAAGAAATAATTACAATCTTCAGGATATTCTTCTTTATTAATCGCATAAAGAATTCCAATATTAGATTTAATAAGTTCTGGATAAATTGTTTTAGTTTCATTAATTTCCACAGAATCTAATTCGATAGGATATTGCGTCAAATTATCTCCGTTATTTAAACATCTTGATGGAACAGAGCAAGTTCCAACAAAACCTCTACATCCAGTTTTTGTTGATTTAATTTGACCGTTAGGATAATATTCAATATCTTGATAATACTTTCCTTCAACTACTTCAGCTATTAATTTTATTGCAATTAATGCAACTACCCAAGGAAAAGCTTTAGGATTATTAATTTCTGCTTCATTTTGGTAACTTTGATTCGTGTTTTTTAATTCATCTGAAGTGTCGGTGCAACCTGATAATATTATTGAGATTGTTATTATTGATAAAACTATCGAATTGAAAATTTTCATATTTTTTTGTTTTAAATTTTGATTGAATAATGTGTTTGAAAATATAAGATTAAATATAAATAAAATCCATTTTTGAATGTTTATACTTAAATTATTATCTGTTTTTCAGTATCAAACTCCATTAGCACTATAAAAAACAATGTACATTATCATAAAGCATAATATACAGATGGATAGATAGATAGATAGATAGATAGATAGATAGATAGATTTTCATTTTTTAAAAATTCTTTTTGTATTGCAAATATATAAAAAAATCACTATTAACAGACTTTTCTGACAAAAAATTTAAAGGAGAGTTGTTTTTTCTTTAACTACCTGGATAGTAATGCTTTTGATGTTTTCTGATTTTCCTAGATCCACCCTAATGCGGAGGAATGGTAGGGGGAGGATGGCATAAAGGGGCTCATAACGATCATATCGGCAAATATCGCATGACGAAGATACAACGCTCACGATAATTTCTGTTTTCTGTAGAGATAATGCCTGCGTTGTCTCGAGCCGGAATGCCCAAATAATTAATATTAAAATTGTATTTTTGCAAACTAAATTATTTTTTATTTTTTTTTGTATGACTTTGGATCACTTTTTTCAACTTCTCGAAATTGAACTCCATGAAAATAAAGATGTTGCAAAATACCATCGGTTTGCAAATAACAAAGATCTTTATCATTTTAGAAAAGCGTATCTTTTTCAACGCTATCAGTTTTTGTTAAACTCAATAACAAAACCGGCTTCCAGTATTCTTGATTTAGGTTGTGGGTATGGAACAACTGCCATTTTACTGACACTTCTTGGTCATAAAGTACACGCCATTACCTTAGAATACTATTTTGATGAAATTAGCTCACGTTTAAAATACTGGTCTCAATTTGGGGATCTATCCAGCTTAACTTTTGAATACAGGGACTTTTTTGATTATTCTGATTCTGATCATCGGTTTGATTACATTATTGCTATTGATACTTTACACCATATTGAACCTATAGAGCAATGTGCTACTGTTTTGGGGCATTTACTCACTAATGGTGGTAAAGTGATTGTTTGTGAAGAGAATGGAAATAATATTTTTACCCGATATAAACATTTTAGAGAGAGAGGATTTAGAAGAGTTTCTGAGTATTTTGACGAAAGATTAGGGAAAAAAATTTTATTTGGAAATGAGAATACAAGACCGCTTCACCAATGGAGATCCATCTTTAAAAATTCAGAACTATTTTTGGAACAGGATTCTATCTCTTATATCCGTTTCTTTTATCCGGCTTATCATAATAAATATAGTTATGATGAAATCATTCAAAAGGAATCATTATTATGGAAAAAATACCCTTTGTTAAAAGAATATTTCTTTTTTGGTATCAATTTTATATTAATGAAGAAGGGTTAATTGAATCGAATTCCAAAGTTTTTCTGCTGTGATTTCCCAACTGAAAAGTTGCTTTCTGTTTCTTCCTTTTAAGATAAGTTGTTCCCTGTATTCCTGGTTTTCACTAATTTTTTGTAAAGATTGGGTTATCTCATCAATAGAATAGGGATTTACTAAAGATACGGCATCATCTCCAATTTCAGGCATAGAGGTTGTATTGGAAGTGATTACAGGGATCTCTGCATGAAATCCTTCCAAAATTGGAATTCCAAACCCTTCAAATAATGAAATATATAACATCGCTTCAGCAGCCCCGGTTATCTTTACAAGTTCATCAATCTCCTTTCTGCCTAAAAAGAGAACGTCATCTTTACATCTCATTTGTTCATAGGTTTGTTCTATCTCTCCCGTAAATCCTTTCTGATTTCCTACAATCACAAATTTTGTATTTTTTTGATCCGTTTGTTTGAAATTGTCGAATGCAAGAAACAAACGTACCAGATTTTTTCTGGGATGGATTGCTCCAACAAACAGAAAATAGGGGTTTCCTTGTGTATATTGTTCTCTGATCAATTGTTTTTCAGAATCTTGTAATGGTTTGTATAAGGAGTTACAACCATTGTAAACCACATCAATTTTCTCAGGAGCAATCTGATATGTTTTTTGAATATCTGATTTTGAATATTCTGAAACGGTAGCAATTCTGGTTGCCCTTTGGGCAAATTGATGAAAATATTTCTTGTAATACCAAAGTGGTTTTGGCATGATAAATTCGGGATGGTGTTCAAAGTTAATATCATGAATTACATTGACCGTTTTGCAATCCAGATTTAGAGGCATCCATCCATCCGGAGAAAGAAAAATATCTGGCTTTATTTTGTTCACATAGTATGGTATTCCAAATTCAAAAAAAAGATACCACAAATAGGGGTGTCTCGCAGGTGGATATGACACTATGGGAGTGACGTTTTCTGAAAAAACAAAATCCTCATGAAATGGTCTGTCAAAGATAAAATAAAATTGATGTTCAGGATGATTTCTGGTGATTCTTTTTAGCGTTTCATAAGAGAACCAGCCAATGCCTTCCAACCTGTTTTTGAGAAGTAATCGGGTGTTAACAACTATCCTCATCTGATATTATTCGTTGATTTTAATATCTTTGACGTTTAATTGAATCGTAGTGTTGTTATTCCAAGTATTTTCTTCGACATGATACACGATATCAAAATCATTATGATCTACAATCTGTTTGAAGTAAATATGTTGATTGAAAGCGATCACATCTATAGGTTGGACAGATTTGTTCCGATATGAAACTCTCATTTTCAAGTGTTTATCTCCAACAATTTTTGCTTTACCCTCTTCAATAACGTGTTTTGATAGGAATGTAGGGGCCATGTTTCCGGGGCCATAAGGTGCAAATTTCTTAAGATTACTTACAAAAGAATTGTTAATTTCAGAGAGGTCTAATTCTAAGTCAACCAATAACTCAGGCGTTAAAGGTTCTTCCTGGATATTGGCAACCACATACTCTTCAAATTTTTCAATAAAACGATCCAGATTCTCTTTTTTAAGAGATAAACCAGCCGCAAACTTGTGTCCTCCAAAATGTTCGAGTAGATCCGCACAATAATCAATCCCATCATATATGTTAAACTCTTTAATGGAACGTGCAGAACCAGTAATCAAGCCGTCTGGGGAGTCTGTAATTACAATGATTGGTTTGTAAAACTCTTCAACAAGTCGCGATGCAACAATCCCAATAATCCCTTTATTCCAACCAGGGTTGTAAATAACAATACTACGTCTCTCTTTGAATTCTTCACTGGTAAGAATGTGGTTTATGGCTTCTTCAGTGGCTTTTTTATCTAACTCACGACGAGCATCATTCTGATTGTTAATGTTCTCTCCAATATCTTTTGATTTATCTTCATCATCACAAACAAGTAGTTTTACCGATTCTCTACCTGTTTTAATTCTTCCGGCAGCATTAATTCGTGGCCCTACAAAGAAAACAAGATCTGAAATGGAGATTTGTCGCGAGAAAATAGTCTCTTCATTCGGATCTCGTACAACTTTTATTTTTGCTTGTTCCAGTATTGATTTGACACCCATTCTGGGAAATCTATTGATGATAATCAGACCGTAGTAGGCTAAAATTCTATTTTCACCTGTAATGGCAACGATATCAGAAGCAATACTAATAGCAACCAAATCGATTTTTGAGAGCCAAAGTTGATCTGGTAGTTCAAAATGCTGGCAATATCCCTGGATGAATTTAAAGCCGACTCCACAACCGGAAAGTTCTTTGTAAGGGTAGTTACATCCTTTTCTTTTCGGATCAAGGATTGCAATAGCCTTGGGAAGAGTATCCCCTTCCAGGTGGTGGTCACAAATAATCACATCGATCCCTTTTTCCTGAGCATAATCGATTTTGTCATTGGCTTTAATTCCACAATCTAGTGATATCAAAAGTGTAAAGTTGTTCGCAAGACAATACTCTATTCCCAGTTCAGAGATTCCATAACCCTCTTTGTATCGGTCAGGGATGTAATATTCGATGTAGTTTCGGTATTCAGAACCAATGATTTCACTTAAAAAAGAGTACATGAGTGCCACAGCAGAAGTGCCGTCCACGTCATAATCACCGTAAATGAGAATTTTTTCGTTGTTGATGATTGCTCTAGAAAGCCTGTCAACAGCTTTGTCCATATCCGCCATCAAAAACGGGTCATGAAGATTTTCAATTTTTGGTTCAAAAAAATCAAGAGCTTCCTCTTTCGTTTTTATTCCTCTTTGAAGTAAGAGAGATGCCAAAGGCTTCTCAATATTGAGAATACCGCTTAACTTCTCCACCTCGTTTGAATCGGGCAGTTCACTTATTATCCATCTTTTATCCATTTAGATTTTTTTAGAACCGCAAATATACATAATTTAGCAATAGCTATTACATTTTTATGTTAAAAATATATATCTGTATATTAGATTGTTAATAAAAAGAATTTTTTTTTGAATCCAAAAAAATGTTAAATCATCAGATTTTCATCTTTTTTTCAATTTCATCTACATATACCTTCATTTTCTTATCTGTTTCGTAAAGGTTTGATATAGTGCGGCATGCATGAAGAACCGTAGCATGATCACGATCTCCACAGTAGGTTCCAATAGTAACTAATGGAAGTTTAGTGTATTTTTTTGCAAAATACATACATATTTGTCTGGGTTGAACAATATCCCTTTCCCTTTTATTGGTGTTGATTTTATCCACTGAGATCTTAAAATAATCACACACAACTTTTTGGATATATTCAATAGAGATCTCTTTGGCAGTGCTTTTTACATATTTGTCGATCATCTCTTTAGCCAGATCGATAGTGATCATTTTGTTATTTAAGGATGCCTGAGCAAGAATTGCGATCATAGCCCCTTCAAGTTCACGTGTGTTGGATGTAATGCGTAAAGCTAAGTAATCGATCACTTCCAATGGAAATTCAACGCCATTGTTTTCCAGTTTTTTTCTGAGGATTGCGATCCGGGTTTCTAAATCAGGAACAGTCAGATCAGCTGTTAAACCCCATTTGAATCGTGAAAGTAGCCTGGGTTCAAATCCGGAGATCTCAACAGGTGATTTGTCGGCTGTAATGATCAATTGTTTCCCTTTTTGATGAAAATGATTGAAAATATGGAAAAATGCCTCTTGAGTAGCTACTTTACCGCCAGCTAAGAATTGAATATCATCAATAATTAATACATCGATCGATTGATAAAAAAGGATGAAATCATTTCTGTTGTTGTTTTTAACGGCTTCAATAAATTGTTGATAAAATAGATCTGAATTGACGTATACGACTGTTTTTTCTGGAAAGTTTACTTTTGTTTGAAGTCCTATGGCATGTGCCAGATGCGTTTTCCCTAAACCCACTTCAGAATATACAAAAAGAGGATTGAAAGCAGTTTTACCGGGATTTTTAGACACAGCCCATCCGGCAGTTCTTGCCAAGCGGTTGCAATCTCCTTCCACATAATTCTCGAAATTAAGTGAATCAACGAGGTTAGAAGGTATTTTGTGTTTTTTTAAACCGGGTAAAATAAAAGGATCAGGAATCTCTTTGTTGGGTGAGTTGTATACATCAATCGGAATCTTGGTAGCCGGATTTGAAACGGCCGGTCTATTGGTTGAAGGAAGATTTACCGTTTTGTTGTGTTGATTTTCTTGTTGTTTTTCAATAACAACTTTATATTGAAGTTTTCCGGACGGACCCAATTCCTTCCTGATTACCGATCTTAATATATTAACATAATGTTCTTCAAGCCATTCGTAAAAAAATTGTGAGGGAACCTGGATGATTAGAGTAGATTTTTCAATACCAATAGGAATAATAGGTTCAAACCAAGTGGTGTAAGATTGGGAGTCAATATTATCTCTAATAATTGTTAAACAATTGTCCCACACAGTTTTGTAGTCTTTGGTAATCTTGCTCATCATCATAATTGTAGGGTCACTTTATTTTAATTAACTTAATTTGAATGAATTAACAATGTTAATTTGTTCGTTTTTTGGTTTTACAAAAATGAACAAAAAAAAGTTAGAAAAAAAATTAATTTCTACTTGATTATTAAAAATGTTTGTATATAGAGAAATCATGTTCTTGTGTATAAAATCAATTTTAATTTTTAAACTGCTTGAATTAAAATATTTTATACTTTTGCATTGCAAAGATACTGAAAAAAATGAAGGCAATTTATTCTGGAAAAATTATTCATGGAAAAAAAAATGGTAGAAAATTTGGGTTCCCAACTGTTAATATCTTGTTGGATCCAGATCAACAAATAACTGATACAGGGGTCTTTGCAACTCAAGTGTATGTTTTTGATAAATCCTACAAGGGAATGTTATATGTCGGATATCGTAAAACACTAGACCTATCACAACTTTCCATTGAAATTAATATTTTTGATTTTAATGAGGAGATTTATGATCAAACCCTCTATTTTGAAATCCTTAAAAAATTCAGACCTGATCAAACATTCGACTCTGTTGATCAACTTATTGAACAAATTAAATTAGATGAACTCGAAATTAAAAAATATTTTGCTTCTTGTTAGCTTATTGTTGTTGATAACTTTTCCATTATCCTCCCAAGTTCTTACATATTCAGACCTGTTGAAAGAACCGGTTTATACTTCCATTAAAAAAGCGTTGGAGAACCCCGATAAAGTGTATCGCCTTAAATTGAAAGGCTCTCTTCATTCTGATTCATTACCTGATGTGATCTTTCAATTTACCAATTTACAAGAGTTGTCTGTTACCAGATCTAAAATTACAAAATTAAACCATCGTATTAATGAACTTCAATACCTAGTTTATCTGGATGTTAGCAATAACAGATTGGTAACTTTACCCAATGAAATATGTGATTTGAAGTTTTTACAGTATTTGATTATCAACAGGAATATGATCTATGAACTCCCTCGTGATATTGGAAAATTATCCCGGCTAAAAATGATCGATGCATGGGGTAATCAGTTTTATAAACTTCCGGAAAGTGTAACCCTCCTGAAAGATCATCTTAAAATTCTGGACATTCTCCAAATTCCCATTAAAGAGGAGGAGTTTCTTGAGATGAAAAGATTGTTACCCCATACGGAAATTTTATATACTCCCGTTTGTCCTTGTGTATTAGATCGTTAATATAAGAAATTGTTATATGGATAGATTTGAATATGGAGTTTCTTGATCTCATCATACATCCGTTCTCTTAATACATCCACGTTTTCTTTCGTTTTTGCAGAAATAAAAATGGTGTTGTTGTTTAACTTTGACATCCAGGTCTGTTTTAACTCTTCTAAGGTGATATTGCACTTTTCTTTAGGGGTCAGGTCATCTTCCTCTTTTTCAATCCAACTGTAGCTGTCAATCTTGTTGAAAAGATATATGGTTGGCTTATCACCTGCTTTAATTTCATGAAGAGTCTGATTCACAACGTTGATTTGTTCTTCAAATTCCGGATGACTGATATCCACAACATGAATAATAAGATCAGTTTCACGAATCTCATCGAGCGTGGATTTGAATGATTCCACTAAACCATGAGGCAATTTCCGAATAAAACCTACGGTATCTGAAAGTAAAAAAGGAAGATTGTTGAATACCACTTTCCTTACCGTCGTATCTAAAGTTGCAAATAGTTTATTCTCAGCAAAAACATCAGATTTGCTTAGGAGATTCATTAATGTGGATTTTCCAACATTGGTATAACCTACCAAAGCAACCCTTACAAATTGCTCTCTGTTAGATCGTTGTGTGCTCTTTTGTTGATCAATCTCTTTTAACCTTTGTTTTAATAGTGATATCCTGTCCCGAACAATCCGACGGTCAGTTTCAATCTCTTTTTCCCCCGGACCACGCATCCCGATACCACCTCTTTGTTTCTCCAAGTGGGTCCACATACCGGTTAAACGGGGAAGGATGTATTGGTATTGAGCTAGTTCTACCTGAACTTTGGCATGCGCCGTTTGGGCTCTTTTGGAGAAAATATCTAATATTAAACGGGTCCGGTCAATAATACGAATGCCTAGAACAGCTTCAATATTCCTGGTTTGGGATGGTGAAAGCTCATCATCAAAGACTGCAATCTGAATCCCTAAATCCATAATGATGTTTTTCACCTCCTCCAGCTTACCGGAGCCCAGATAAGTACGGGGGTCAGGGTAGGGGAGATTCTGTATCACTTTTTTAATCGCTATTCCACCAGCCGTTTCCACCAGAAATGCTAACTCTGACAGATATTCGTTTACTTTGTCAAATGGTGTTGCCGGTGTCGCAACCCCAATTAATATTGCTTTTTCCTGTTCAATCTTTGCTGTTAAATCCGCCATATGATATTTCATTATTTGAGAATGCAAAAATACGAAATAATGAATAATGAATAATGAATAATGAATAATGATAGCTGAAATCTAATCTGGACAAACCAGAACCAAAATGGCACACAGATGACATAGATTGAACAGATTGTCACAGATCTATTTTTTTCTAAAATTTTTAATTCTTTTTGAAAATATTTTTTTTTATTTTAATTGTTTAGAGAACACCAATTTTATATAGTTTCAAATCTAATTAAAATTCTATTATTACGACTAAATTATTCTGTGTAAATCAGTTCAATCAGTATCATCTGTGTGCTATTAGGGCAAAATACGAAGGAATGAAAGTATAACTGAAACCCGATAACTGAAACCCAAAACCAATTTGTTAAATGTTAATTGCTAAATGTTAAATTATTTCGTAACTTTGCATTTCTTGATTTGTTTTTTAAAAATTCATAACTCTATGAAATACAATATGAAAAAAATTGCCCTTGTTACCGGTGCATCTTCAGGTTTTGGAGAAGCTATTGCAAAATCTTTAGCTAAACTGGATTATAATCTTATTTTGACTGCCAGAAATGAAGCAAAATTGCAAAAAGTGATTCAAGAGATTCTATCTGTCTCTGATGTTGAAGTGTTGCCTTTAATTTTTGATATTCAGGATTATTCAGCTTGTGAAAAAGCGATCCAATCTATCCCTGAAGCGTTTAAGGATATCGATGTTTTGGTGAATAATGCCGGTCTTGCTGTTGAACTCGAAAAAATCCATACCGGTGCTATCGAAGACTGGGAAAGAATGATCAATACCAATGTGAAAGGTTTGCTCTATATGTCCCGACTCATTACTCCTCGAATGGTAGAAAGAAAAAAAGGTCATATAATTAATATGGGCTCTATCTCCAGCAGAGAAGTTTACATTGGTGGAAACGTTTATTGTGCTACAAAACACGCTGTTTTGGCATTATCTCAAGG
>JAEWUL010000107.1 GCA_023459435.1 Bacteroidota bacterium | reverse complement strand
ATATTATAAACAATGGTCATAGTATCATTTGCCATATTTTGGTCTGTTGCCAATTGAGAGAAAAATTTAACAGTATAAATGCCCCCTGATGTTGGTGTAAAAGCAGTTGTTCCAGTGAAGAAAACCGTATTTGTATCGTTTTGACCAATGGGTGCAGATGTATTTATAGGACCAACGGGTGTACCTCCATTCACAGAATAATATACAGGAACAGTTGCCTGTGCATTGAGCCCATAATTGATAACCGTAGCTTGTAAGTTGATCGGAGAACCGGCTAGCATAATATTGGTATTGGCAGGGCCTACAGCGCTGATACTGACATCATTTGCCAGAGCAAACTTAGGTTCAATCATGAAGCGGAATGCGTTATTGGGTGCAAAATCGGTCCATGTTGTACCACCGCTTGGAGAAGTATAAAAGAAACAGTTGGGGCGGATAGGATTTTCAGTTTGGTATGCAAAACTTACGTTAGTAGTCCCGGTTTGTCTTACCCCAACAAAGAAAGATCCAGCAGGAATGGTAACAGGTGGGTCGATCAAAACAGTAAATGAACCTGTAGTGGAAGTGTAAGTTGGAGAAGTATATAAATTTATATCGGGAGCACCGGTAGTACCAGCGGACCAAATTCCGATTTGGAATGGTTGTCCACCTGAACTGAAACGAACATCTACCTGATTCATTGCCTGGGAAGAGGTCGTAGTAAATTTGGCTACAAAATCACCAGTAGCCGTGTTGAAACCTACACCACCATTTGGAGTTGTTCCTTGAGCATAACTATATGTATTTAAATTTGTTTCTAAATTTTTAACCATTGAATTATTGATTATGTTTTGGTCAGTAGGAATAGAAACAGTTACTGTATTAGCCCCTAATAGAGTTGGGCTAAAACTATCAAAAGAAACTAAAGATTGAGCTCCGGGTATTATGGAGTCAATCGTTTTAACATTGGTAAAACTATTAGCGCCCGCAATGGTTAAAGTTGCAGGGAGGTTATATAAAGTAGCTGAGCCCTGATTTTTGATATAGGCTTGAATTGTGTGAGGGTTTCCAAAAGGAACAGGAAGTTTTCCCATTGTATATACTTGAAGAACAACACCATCGTTTGTAAATGGGTTGTTATAGCCAAATCTAAAACAAGGACGAAACGCAGATGTAGTCGCTAATGTAGCAGGCAAGGCTGTTGTTGAAGTTGCCATATAGATTCCGTTGGCTAACGTATTATTACATTGGTAAATGGCACCTGTTGTTGCAAAAGGACCTGTACTGCTCCACTCATAAGCTACATAAAGTCCGGCTCCTGAATAAACAAAAGGGGTGCTTAAAGTAACATCAACACCGAGAGGAGTGGTCGTAACAGGAATAGTATAATTTCCATTATATACCATTGTCATATTGGATATAATGGTAGTCCAATCTGTTCCAGCGTTGTTCGTAAGATCTGATGTGTTTGACAAATAAATCTTCAGATTGCCAGTTACAGCTGACGAAGCACCAGCATTAAATACAAATCCGAAACCGGTTAAAGAGGTGTTGTTCGGGATTCCGGCTGTCAATTCTGATGCTAAAACGATACAAGATCCTCTAAAATAAGTGTGGGATGATGTTCCATTAGGAGCACGTGAACCGGAAGTTCCTGCAAAGGTTGGAGCCATGTGTACAAGTACTGCTTGAGAAAAGAGTAAAAATGGCACATAAAAAAGTGCAAAAAGTAATACTGTTTTTTTCATAATGTAAAATTTTAAGTTAAACTTTTATTTTCCTGTTATTGTGGATGTTTCATTTCAGATCAGATAAAATTGCAGACAAATATAATCATTTAATTAACTGTTGCAACATTTTTGTAATTTTTTTTATTAATTTAATAATCAAATAGATATAGTTGTTTTTGCCTTGAAATTTATCACCTTTTCACTTCAAAATGTGTCTTAAAAAGAATAAAAAATGAAAAACACACCATTTCGGTGCAAAATTCAATTGAGATCTTTGATAATGAAGGAGATAAAACCAAATTTCTATTAACTAAACTACGTGTTTATATGTCGCTCCTTTTTTTTATTATCTTTGCATGTTGTCTTGTAAAAAAACAATTTCATCATTTTAACCCAAAACAAATCCTATGAGCGAGTTTATCAATAATTCAGAAGCAAGGAAGGCAAAATTAAAAGAGATCATTTTGAAACTTCATAAAGGTTCCTCAGAATCAGATGTTAAATCGGAGTTAGAAGAGACCTTAAAACAGATCCCCTACAATGATGTGGTAGAGGTAGAGCAGCAGTTGATCAGTGAAGGATTACCGGAAGAGGAGGTGTTAAAACTATGTGATGTTCACGCAAATGTTTTGCACGGGAATGTAGATCTTTCAGCTGCGAAAAAGATTCCGGCAGGTCACCCTATTGATGTAATGGTTAATGAAAATAAAGAGTTGAAAAAATTGTGTTCTGATATTCAGGAACTTTTGGATCAACTTCAAAAGGGATCCCCTTTTGAACCAACACTGTTAAAATTGAAAGCATCATTTAATGCCCTTTTTGATGTAGATAAATTGTATAAACGTAAAGAATATTTAATTTTCCCTTTCCTGGAAAATAAAGGAATTACAGGACCTCCTAAGGTGATGTGGGGCAAACATGATGAAATTCGGGAACAGATTAAGGGAGCGATTGAACTTCTAAAAACAGAAGAGATCACTGTTGATGAACTATTAGCTGCTGCGGAATTGGTATTAGTGCCGGCGGTTCAGGGTGTTTTTGACATGACCAAAAAGGAGGAGGATATTCTATTCCCGATGGCCATGGATAAACTCGATGATGAAGAATGGTTTGAGATCAGCAAACAATCTCTGGAGATAGGATTCTGTTTGTATGATCCTCCAGTATTATGGAAACCGGAATGGGTAAAAGGGGATATGATTACTGAAATCAATAAAAACAGTGATTTTATTCAGCTTCCTACAGG
>JAEWUL010000106.1 GCA_023459435.1 Bacteroidota bacterium | reverse complement strand
TGATGAAGGGATTCGATGTGGAGTGGCTGTTGCCCAATTAACCAATGATCAGAAATTAGATATGATTGTTGGCAACTGGGCTGGTGGAGTCGCTTTTTTTACAGGTTCAGATCCCCTTCCCGTAGGAATCAATGAACTTAATGCTATGGTTGATGTGTATCCAAATCCTGCAATAAATCATTTGAATATACATGTTCAGAATGGTCTTAAGGGAATTATAAGATTATATACAGGTGTAGGTCAATTGATTAAATCTATAGAAATTGTGGAGTCTATTCATATAGTCAATATATCAGATCTTCCATCCGGGCTTTATGTATTGGAAATGGAGTCTAACGGTGTAAAATCTGCAAAAAAGATTACAGTGATTCGGTAATTTTATTCATTAATTTTGTAGATCAATTTATACGTTTTAAGATCATAAATATGAATCTCGTTTTTTTCCTGGGGATCATATCTCCCGTTTCTATTGGAGTCATAAAAGCCCCCAACGACTAAAGTGCCAGAGATTTCGTTCACTTCCCAAACACGAACGTTAAAAGTTTTTGGAGTGATCACCTTCTTTTCATTTCCATCAATACCTAAAGAGATAAGGGAAACTGGGTCTTTGGTGTTGATCCTCCCATTCAGATCCAAATCATACATTCTGACTGTAGATAACACTGTGTTAATCATCAGGCTGTCAATTTTTACTTGTTTAAAATCTTGAATAATGTATTCTCTGGCAATGTCTGCAACTGTTGCTTTACCTGTTTCTGTGTTAATAAAAACGATACTCATGCTGTTGATGTCCCCAATATTGTTTGTAGTGACTTCCAGTGCAACCATGTTTTTCGTACCCTTTAATTCTACGATTCTATTAAATGAAACGAGATCTAATGCACGCTGTCCATAGCTGGATACGGATAAGATTAAAAATAAAATGGAAAAATATCTTTTCATGTTTTCTTGGTTTTAGGATTCTATTTTTATGCCAATTATCCTTCTCTAACAACTTGCAAATATAGTAAATATTATTTGATTTGTCAATAATGATCCAAAATAATAAAAATAAAGGGGGAAATAAATTTTCCCCCTTTATTTTTATTATTGAATTTCAATTTGTAGAGCTGGTTTAGGTTTCGCTTCATCCCGTTTGGGGAGGATCACTTTTAGAATTCCGTTCTCATACTTGGCTGTAATTTTTTCGTCATCAATAGTGTCCGGTATTGTAAAAGATCTGCTAAATGATTGGTAACTAAACTCTTTTCTGCTGAAACACTCTCCCTCTTTCACTTCATTTTCCACTTTTTTGTCGGAAGAGATTGTGAGAACATTGTTGTTGTGTTCAATTTTGAAGTCCCCTTTGTCAAAACCGGGAGCTGCTAATTCAACAGTGAACTGATCCTGATCTTCCATAATGTTCACGGATGGAAGCGTCGTGTTGGTGGCTGAAAAATTTCTGGATGTAAAATCTAGAAAATTTCTTCCAAAAAATTCGTTGAAGATGGAAGGCCACATTGGATAATCTTCATTTCTTTTTACGAGTGACATATTTACCTCCTTTTTTTTATGGTTATTGTATTTTAATATTTCGAATATTTGTGATTTCACTGGCTTGTTTTTTTGGGATGAAAATCGTTAGAATCCCATTGTTGTAGTTCGCTTTGCTTTGTTCAGGTAGTGTTTTGTCTGAAATTATAAATGTTCTGCTAAAAGAATCATTGTTGAATTCTCTTCTCAAATAGTTCCCTTTTGTTTCTTGTTCACCAGAATCGTATGAGATGGTAAGTTGATTGTTTTCCAAATCAATTTTAATCTGTTCCTTTTGAATTCCGGGAACGGCCATATAGATTCTGTACCCATCCTGATCTTCTGTGATGTTGGTAGCAGGATGAGCAAATTGTGGATACTGAGATCTCTCTTTTCCTCCCAAAAAATCGTTCCCTAATAGTTGATCAAAGAACATGTAACGTGGATTTCTGAATTTTACTAGTGTCATGGCTTAATTTTTTTTATGGTTATTTTTTTTGTTTGTTTTCTGTCCCTTTATAAACAAAAGATGTGCCTTTAACTTTTATTTTGAGAATTTAAAATGGAAGTAACAGATAATGAGCAAGATAAGAATAGTATTCACATTATTTTAAAGCGACAAAATGACATGTTTGTTAAAAATTGAACTGACAAAATGGCATTCTTGTATTCCCTGTGAATCTCTTTTTTTGATTGTAATAAACATTACAATTTGAGGGAGTGAAACCATATTACTTTTGCACTATCAAAAACGAACAAATAAAAAAAATACAAATATGAAAAGGCAAATTATCAAAATCGACGAAGAAAAATGTATCGGATGTGGCTCATGTGCAAGTGGATGTCATCAAAATGCATTACAAATTATCAATGGTAAAGCTAAACTGGTTAGAGAAGATTATTGTGACGGACTTGGAATGTGCATTGGAGAGTGTCCTACAGGTGCTTTAACCTTAGAAGATGCTCCTGAAAATTCTGTTTTCACACCTAAAGCTGAAAACCATGAACCTCAAGCTGCTGCTCATCAACATCATAAACCAACCGTTGCTGCCCACGATTTGTTAGCAGGAAAGGATGAACCTATGGCTTGTGGTTGCCCCGGTTCTATGGCTAGAGAGATCAAAAAAGAGAGTGCCCCTGAAATACAAACACCGGTTTCTGATCAAGTGTCAGAGTTGGGCAACTTCCCTGTACAATTGCATCTAGTAAACCCTGCAGCACCATTCTTTCAGGAAGCAGATCTTTTGCTGGCTGCCGACTGTACTGCTTTTGCTGCAGGGAACTTCCATTCCAAATATATGAAGGGTAAAAAGTTAGCCATCGCTTGTCCTAAACTGGATGCCAATACCGAACGCTATGTTGATAAATTAGTCACTTTGATTGACCAGGCTCAAATCAACACCATGACTTTGATGATTATGGAAGTTCCTTGCTGCGGTGGTTTATCTAAAATAGCTGAGATGGCCCGCGAAAAAGCTCAAAGAAACATCCCAATCCGTAAAATCGTGATCGGAATGGATGGAAGCAAAAGGTTTGATACCTGGATGTAATCTGGGCGAAAGGCGAAAGGCGAAGGGCGAAAGATCATACTCTTTTCCGATAGTTCAAAACGGCCCAAACGTTGAAGAAGATGGCGAAGCCTAACATTTTAAGGAAGTGGTATTTGATGTCATGAAATCCACTTCCTTTCATGATGACCATACGATTCACATCAATAAAATAGGTTACCGGATTGAATTTGGATACCCATTGAGCCCATGCCGGCATACTATCGATCGTTGTAAATAATCCTCCCATCAATATGAAAATCATCATAAAGAAAAATGCCAACGACATAGCCTGTTGTTGATTGTTGGCAACCGTTGATAGTAATAATCCTATTCCAATAACAGCAATAAGATATAATCCCAGAAAAGCATACAAAAGAAACAATGAACCTGCAGGTACAATGCCGTATATAGATCGTGCTACAACAAATAACCCAACACTAAAAACCAACATCCCGATAATCCAGAAAGGGATTAGTTTCCCTAAGATAAACTGATATTTTTTAATGGGAGTTACATTAATTTGTTCTATCGTGCCCACCTCTTTTTCCTTGACAATATTTAAAGTGCACATATATGCTCCAATCATAGTTACCAGTAAAACCAAAATGCCCGGAACCATAAAAGTCTGGTAGTTTAAATTGGGATTAAACCAGTTGGTATTTCTGATCTCAATCGTTGGAATGGCATTCATACGGCTGTTATATCCTGATTTCGATTGCAGCTCCCGATTGTAATCACTGATGATTCGACTTAAATAAGATCCTCCGACACCCGCTTTTACTCCATTAATCGCATTCACGGCCAAAAACAATGATTGTTTGTTTTCTCTGTATAAGTTCGCTTCAAATCCTTTTGGAATCTCTAAAATGAGATCCGCTTTATCCTGTTCCACCTGATGTAATGCACTTGGATAGGAATCACTGACACTTACGAGGTTGAAATAGTTTGAAAATTCAATTTTTGATATCAATTGATGCGAAATCGAAGAGTGATCATGGTCTACAATGGAGATGTTGATATTTTTAATTTCAAAATCTGCCGCTAAAGGTAAAATCAACAATTGTAAAACAGGTGCCACAAAAATAATCATGAGCATCATTCTATTCCTGAAGATCTGCTTGAATTCTTTTACTAAAAGATGCCTTAATGTTTTCATGCCAATCTGATTTTGAATTTTTTAATACTCATGAAAAACAAGAAACAAGTCATGCCAAAAAGAATCAATGTTTCTTTCCAAATGGCACTGAATCCGAGTCCTTTAATCATAATTGATTTAATCATAATGTAATACCATTTTGATGGAACAATATTGGAGAGCCATTGTAAAGCGATCGGCATGTTTTCCACTGGAAACATAAAACCGGTTAAAAGTAACGTTGGTAAAAGCATACCCAACAGAGAGATCAACATGGCAATCTGCTGTGATTGTGTTACATTGGAGATCAACAAACCGATCGATAAAGCACACAAAATGAACAAAATACTGATTCCAAAAAGGAGGAGTAAACTGCCATTGATTTGTAAACCCAATAAGGTGACACTTAATAAAAAAATCACGGATAGATTGATGATGGAAAGAGCTAAATAGGGGAGTGCTTTAGCGATAATTACTCTAAACGGGTGAAGTGGTGAAACCAGCAAAACTTCCATCGTTCCCATCTCTTTTTCTTTGACTATCGATACGGAAGTCATTAAAACACAAACCAACAGTAAAACTAAGGCCATAACACCGGGAACAAAGTTCGTGGCTCCTTTTAATTCCGGATTATATAACATCCTGATTTCAGGGTTGATTTGTAAAGGAATGTTGTTGGTTCCGATTAGTTCTTTTTGATAACCCATAATGATAGATGTCACATAGTTAGTCAAAGTGGTTGCCAGATTGGGATCAGAGGCATCTGCAATAATCCTGATTTGCGCTTTGTTTAAATGGGACAAATCATTCGAAAAATGTTCAGGAATAATTAAAGCCAATTTAATTTTTCCCTCTTTAAAGGTATTTTCAATCTCTTTCTCACTCCATACCGCTTTTTCGATTTCAAAGTTATTGCTTATTTCCAGCATTTGAATAATCCTTTGACTGCCTGCATCTTTGGCATAATCACAAACTACAATTTTAGTGTTCTTCACTTCATTAGAGAGGGCAAACCCAAACAATACAATCTGTGCAACCGGTAATCCGAAGAGTAATAGCAATGTTTTCCAGTCCCGCAAAACATGGTAAAACTCTTTTATTATAAAAGCAAATAGTTGTTTCATGGTTAATCACTTTTTCGTTGTGCTCCTCGTGCTAATTGATAAAAAACGTCATCCATTGAGGAAACACCAAAAGTTTGTTTTAAATTTTTGGGAGTGTCTAATGCTTTAATGGCACCGTCCACCATAATGGAAACCCGATTGCAGTACTCCGCTTCGTCCATATAATGCGTGGTTACAAAAACCGTAATCCCTTGATCGGACGCTTCATAGATCAGATCCCAGAATTGTCTTCTTGTTACAGGATCAACGCCCCCTGTAGGTTCATCCAAAAATACAATTTTGGGTTCATGGAGGATAGCTACCGAGAATGATAGTTTCTGTTTCCATCCCAAAGGAAGTGAACTTACCAGTTTGTTTTGTGATTCTTTCAAATTCAGTTTTTCTATAATCGATTGACTCCTTTCTTTGATTTGTTTGGAAGAAAGTCCATATATTCCTCCAAAAAAACGGATATTTTCAATTACTGTAAGATCTTCATACAATGAGAATTTCTGGCTCATATACCCAATTCTTTGTTTGATTTGCTCCGGTTTCTGATAAATATCATAACCGGCAATAGTAGCTTTCCCGGAACTAGGGCCTGACAATCCGCACAACATCTTCATCGCGGTTGTTTTTCCTGCACCATTAGCACCTAAAAACCCAAAGATTTCACCTTCATATACCACAAAAGAGATCTGATCCACTGCAGTGAAACTTCCAAATTTTTTAGTAAGGTTTTCTGTTTCTATAACTATATTTTCTTTCATGAATGCATCAATTGGATAAAACAATCTTCGATGGTTGGATCTATCTTCTTTATTTCCAAGTCAATATGACTAGAAAGTAGGGTTTTAACTTCCTTAAGATCTGACAGATCATTTTTGAGTGTAACATGTAACGAATCTCCAAAAGAGTAGCAAGTATTCACAGCTGCCATTTCCCTGAGCTCACGTAATAATAAACTCATATTTTCAGATTTAGCTGCATAGAGTTTTGATTGGTAACCTGATATGATCGATGGTGGCGTATCAATTTTGAGTATTTTCCCGGATTGAATCAACGCGATGCGATCACAAAGATTAGCCTCATCCATGTATGGAGTTGATACCAGAATGGTGATCCCCTGTCTTTTTAAACGTTGCAACATTTCCCAGAACTCTTTTCTTGAAACAGCATCTACTCCTGTTGTGGGCTCATCCAGGAAAAGAACCGTTGGCCTATGGATCAGGGCACAGCAAAGAGCCAGCTTTTGCTTCATACCACCCGATAATTTACCCGCTTTCCGCGTTTTAAAGGGTTCAATTTGAACATAAATATCCTTTATTAAATCGTAATTCTGTTCAATTGTTGTGTTGAAAACAGTAGCGAAAAAATGAAGATTTTCTTCAACGGAAAGATCCTGATACAAAGAGAATTTCCCCGGCATATATCCCACTTCCTTACGGATCTCCTTGTAATCTTTGACGATATTTAACCCATGAACCCATCCATCTCCACTGTCAGGAAGGGGCAACGTTGTTAAAATGCGAAATATGGATGTTTTTCCGGCGCCATCTGGACCTATGAGCCCAAACAATTCCCCTTCCTCTACCTTAAAAGATACATGATCCACAGCAAGAACACTCCCTTTGTCGTATGTTTTGACTATATTTTCAAGTACGATTCCACTCATAAATTAGAAATTAATTTCTCCATACATCCCCATTTTATAGGAACCATCATTCACAACTTTTACTTTAACAGCGTAGACTAAGTTGGCTCTTTCATTCCTGGTTTGTATTGTTTTTGGAGTAAACTCTGATTGATCACTAATCCAGGTTATGATTCCTTCGGTTTCTTTGAATTTTCCGTCTCCGGCATCAGTGAATACTTTTACTTTTTGATTTAATTTGATTTTTGAAAGTTGATCCCCGGTAATATAAACTCTTAGTATGATGTTGCTTAAATCTGCAACTTTATAAAGTGGTTTTCCTACTGCTGCCATCTCATTTACTTTAGCATACTGAGATAGAATCGTTCCTTTGATGGGATTCGTAATGATGCATTTCTGAATCTGATCCTTAATTTGCTCCTTCTGAATTCTTAATGGCACACTCTCATTACTCAATCCTTCTGTATTGATTTCTAAGTTGGAATAGAGGGCATCCAACTGCCTTTTAAGTACTTGATATTGGGTGTTGATGTCATCCAGCTGTTTTTGAGTCGCTGCGTCATTTTGAACCAATTTGGTAAACCGATCCCGCTCTTTTTGAACTCCATTGATTTGCTCTTCTAGTGAGGAAATTTGAACCGCAATATTGGGTTTACGACTCAAAACGGCTTTGATTTGAGCATCAATCTGTTCCCTTTTCAGATGAAGCTGAATCGTATCAATATAACCGACAATCTCATTTTCCTGAACCATTTTTCCCTCTTCAATCTGAAGCATTTTTATGGTTCCCATCCCTTCAGCAGAGATGATATATTCATCCGCTTCAAAAGATCCGGTTGCGTCAAATTGTCGTTCTTCTTTACATGATGTAAATAAAGAGATCATCATGAGTATTCCAAAAGTGAATTTTATTATTTTCATATTTCTTTAATTTATTTTCCTAATATTGAATTGTACTGATATATCGCAATGATCAATTGCATTTTATGTAATATTAAATCTTGTTTGGCTCTCTCTTCAGCGTTTATATAATTTAAATAATCTGTGCCCGAAATGGTTCCCTCATTCAATTGAAACTGTGCATTTTCCTTGATGATTTCCCTGAGTTTGATGATTTTTTGATCATTTTCAATCATTTTTTGATACTTAACCACTTCATTTTGTTGTTGAATTAATTGCATGTTCGTGTTGAAGTCAAAGAGCTCTTTTTGAATGTCAATGGTGTTTTTTTGAATTTGTATCCATTTTTTCTCTTTGTTGAAACTATAGAAAGCAGCCAGATTCCATTGTAAACGGATACCACCGATATAGTAAAAGTCAAAATCAGGATTCAACATATTTAATGCAGGTCTTCCATAGCCACTTTGTAAAAATAATGAAAATCGGGGCATTGTTTTGATTTTCAAATATGTGTTTTGGTAACCTATAGCTTGTTTCTGATAATCAAACAACATGATTTCGGGTCTTTGAGAACCTTGATTGTCGGGGACCCAGTTGGTTCCAGGGTCATCAAAATTCAAATTGATTTGATCATCCACAGGGATTCCAATAAATTGTGATAAAATTGAAAAATAGGTTTGACGTGCTGCAGTGATCTCAATTTGATATTGTTGTACTTTTATAAGCTCTGCTTCCAATTGGGATACATTGGTTTTCATAGCGATGCCGTTATCCACCCATTTTTTCATTTTGTCGATACCCGTTTGTATATCTTTTTGAAGCAAATCATTCAAAATGAGCTGTTCATCTAATAGCTTGATTCCAAAAAATATCTGATTAATTCTTTCCCGAACTTTATGCATCTCAACCTCAATTTTTTGTTCCTCAATATGTTGATTGGCCTTCGTTACCAGTTGAGAAGTTCTGATATTCGCAATATCTGTGAGCGGTTGTACAATCTCCCCGTAAATTTTATATTGATCTTTTTCAATTGTAGGAAACTCAATGTTGAATTGGGGTGGGAGAGTGCCATTCAGTTGAATTTGGGTAACATCTGATTGGTAAGTCGCTTGCCCACCAATAGATAGTTGTGGAAAATACCCTTTTGAAATATTGGAAAGGGTAAGTTGAGTGCTTTTTTCTATTAATCCTTTTTGTTTTACCAAAGGATAGTTTATTTCGGCATATTTGTAGCAGGAATCAAGAGTTAAAGTGGTATTTTGCTGAGCCAATAAGGGTGCAATTATGCCTGATAAAAAAAGAAAAAAACAAAACGGTTTTAAAAAGAATGTTCTGTTTTTCATAGCTTAATATTTTGAATCATTGAAAAATCTTTGGGATTGATTGGTGCTGAAAACATAGATTCAATCCATAATG
>JAEWUL010000105.1 GCA_023459435.1 Bacteroidota bacterium | reverse complement strand
GTGTTAACTCTCCATATCTTGGATTTTCTGGTGTTTTTAATGCTGTATCTGTTGGTTATGATTCAACATCTACCATTATTATAGATACCATTCACATGGAATCTTTACAGCTCCCTGTGGGTATGACCATCAATATTGATACTGTTTTTCTTCCTGATGGTAATAACATCAGTTATCCTTTTCCATTGTTGATTAATGCTTACTCCTATGATCAGGTTATTGAATCTCTTGATGATATTCAATCGATAAAGTTGAACATTGAACACTCTTTTATAGGTGACTTGTCCATCACATTGATATGCCCTAATGGTGCAAGAACCATACTTAAACAGCAGTCTAACAACATGCCTATTCCTACTGGTCCTGTTAATTTATTATGTTCCACATTGGGAAGTAATCTTATGTTAGGAAGTGCTGAAGATACAAGCACTCCAAGTGATAATTGCTTTTTAAGACCCGGAATTGGCTGGGATTATGAGTTTAGGCCTTACGCAACCAATTGTTTTGGAACAGGGGCACCTACAGTTAATTATAGCTATGTAAATGTATGCTCACATCAAAATAGTGGCGTATCACTTATTCCAAGCATTCCCAATAGTTATACCGCAACTCCCACTACTCCTGTTTATTATGGAACCTATGAGTCCTTATCGAATCTGATTGGTTGTCCGTTAAATGGGGCCTGGATCTTAACTATTACAGATCACTGGTCGGTAGATAATGGGTATATTTTCAATTGGGGGATCCAATTTTCTGATTCCATTACACCAAATCCGTGGAGTTATTCTGTTGTACTAGATCATGCTGAATGGTATGGCAACAACATCACTTCAACAGGCCCATATTCTGCAGAGATTTATGAGCCCAATATTGGTGTTTATACATACGGGGCTAAGGTTTATGATGAATATGGATGTGCATATGACACCACTTTTAACTTCTATTGTTTCTTAAAAGTGGAAGATCTTGATCATCAAGATAAGCCGGTTCATTTTTTCCCTAATCCCGTGACGTCCGATTTAAATTACACGATCCTCAATGATCTTTGGGAACATGCTACCGTTTCGTTGTATTCTGTTGCCGGGACATTAGTATATCAAAATACGCTTTCAGATCATCACAACAACTTCGATTTATCGTTTTTATCATCCGGTTCCTATATCCTAAAAGTAAAAAATAATACCGGGGAAGAATACAGTGTGAAAATCATTGTTAAGAAAAGTTAAGTATCAGATTATTTCGTATTTTTGCAAAAAATGTAAACATTACTATGAAAAAAATCTTTTTGCTCACATTGTTGACGATCATCTATGGTTTGTCATTTGCACAATTAAATTGCACTCAATATGTCAATCCCATGGTTGGAACTGACTTTACAGGGCACACTTTTCCGGGGGCTATTTTACCTTTTGGAGGTATTCAGGTGAGTCCAGACACGAAACTGGATGGTTGGGAAGGTTGTTCAGCCTATCATTATGCTGAAAACACCGTTTATGGGTTCTCCCATTCTCATTTAAGTGGAACAGGTTGTTCAGACTATGGAGATATATTATTGATGCCATTTGTGGGAAAAGGTTCAGTGATCAATACAGAATATTCCTCCTCTTTTTCACATATTAATGAATTTGCCGCTCCGGGTTATTATCGGGTTCATCTTGACAAAAACAATATCAAAGTGGAATTAACCACTTCGACCAGAGTGGCCATGCACAAGTACACATATCCTAAAACAAAAGAGCCAAAAGGGTTTGTAATCGATCTCAAGCATAGGGATATTGTCATCAACAGTGCCCTCAAATATATGGAATCAGAAAAAGCAATATTGGGTTTTAGAGATTCAAAAGCATGGAGCAATAATCAAAAATACAGTTTTTCCATTTTAATGTCTGATCAGATTGAAAGAATTGAATACTACGTAAATGATCAATTGGTGCAATCTCCGGAAGGAATTACAGGAACCAATTGCAAAGCATTGGTCTATTTTTATCCTGATGTGGAAGAGGTGATTTTAAAGGTGGCTGTTTCGGGTACGGGATTTATGGACAATGCGCATAAAAACCATGTGGAGATCAAAGATTTTAACTTTGATCGTGTTCGTTTAGAAGCTGATCAGATCTGGAATAAAGAGTTATCCAAATTTCAGGCTCAATCTTCCAATCTGGAATCCATGAAGGTGTTTTATACTGCATTGTACCATTGTTTTACCTCTCCATATATCTTTACAGATGTTGATGGATCTTATATGGGAATGGATGAAAAGGTAAGAAAAGCTAAAGGGAATCAGGTGTATACTGTGTTCTCTTTATGGGATACCTATAGAGCTTTACATCCTCTGTTAAACCTCGTGGATCGTAAAAGAAGCGAAGATTTTCTGTATACTTTCATGAAACATTACGAACAAGGGGGAATGTTACCTGTTTGGGAACTATCCGCTTATGAAACCTGGTGTATGATTGGGTACCATTCAGTACCCGTTATTTGGGATGCATATCAAAAAGGGATTGTTAACTATGACAAAAACAAAATGTTAGAAGCCATGGTTCATAGTGCAAAACTCCCTAAACTGGGAAGACCCGAATTTGCAAAATATGGTTTTATTCCTGCTGAAATGGAACACGAAAATGTTTCAAAAGCTCTGGAATATGCTTATGATGACTGGTGTATTGCCATGTATGCCAAAGAGATTGGAAATATGGAAGTGTATCTGGAATTTATTGAAAGAGCTCAATTTTATAAAAACATTCTTGACCCTCAAGGATTTATGAGACCCAAATTCAACGGTGCCTGGTGGATCCCTTTTAATCCAGCAGAAGTCAATAATCATTATACCGAAGCAAACTCGTGGCAATACTCTACTTATGTACCTCATGATTTTTCCAATTATATCCAGTTAAAGGGTGGTGAAACTGTATCAGCCCGCTTTTTAGACTCCCTTTTCAATACCTCCTCCGATTTATCAGGCAGGCATCAAGTGGATGTTACCGGGCTAATTGGACAGTATGCTCATGGCAATGAACCCAGTCACCATGCTGCATATTTATATAATTACGTAGGACAACCTTGGAAAACTCAAGAGTTGGTTCGAAAAATTATGTCTGAGTTCTATACTTCAAAACCTGATGGTTTGATTGGAAACGAAGATTGTGGCCAGATGTCCGCCTGGTTGGTATTCAGCGCTATGGGATTTTATCCTGTTTGTCCGGGTGACAATAAATATGTTTTGGGA
>JAEWUL010000104.1 GCA_023459435.1 Bacteroidota bacterium | reverse complement strand
GGTTCCCAGAATGCCGACATAACCCGGTTCATTTCCACATAAAGCATGGCAAACCGCCATAAGATCAGAATATACTCCAATTCTGGCATGTGGGAAAAGGGAAAGGATAATCTCTCTGACCCTTTCTCCATTTTTTGGATTGAAACAACCGGCACCATAATACCTAATCTCAGAGATTTGGAGAAAATCAATCGGTTTTATATGATCTATAAAAAGAATAAACTGGTCTCTAATAAAAGGATCATCTACATAATTCACATTAATACCGGCAGTGTGAAACTGATAAATTGAATTATCGTTTCCTTTTAGGATAAATTCCGTTTTAGTTGCCCCGCTGTCAATATATAGTTTCATTTCATTTTACGGAATAATCGTTTTTCTTTGAATGCTTATAGGATTCTCTCTTTTATAATGAGATGTCAGATATTTTTTAATAATCGGATGGTTTTCCAAAGTGTGATCTCCTTTAAAATAGGATGCAAAAATCTGATCCCCTTCATAGTAATTTGAAATACCAAGCTGATCACAATCACTGCTGCTGATCCCCAAGCCATCAACAGGTGTGGCTTTTATACAATTGTTTAAAGCCTGGTATTGATCAGGATTACAATCTCTTAATAGGAATTTTGACATACCAAATACTTCTGTCTTCCATAAATGCATGATCGGTGCATAATCTCCCACATCCCCATGGAGAGTCCAGAACCCAGTTAAAAATTCAGTGTAATTGTCTGTTGAGATCACCAATCCTTTGTAAAGTTGAGCCAGATCATATAAAACCATCATCCTCATTCGGGCTTTCATATTGCCCTGACGTAATTTTGAGACCATAGAATCATCAAACCGGATCAGTAATTCTTTATTTTTAAAAAAAATAGCTGTAAGGTCTATATGTTTAAAATCGTGACAAAAACTATTCCCCACAGCCATTGATCTCTCAATTTCATCCTTTTTATTGGTTTCTATTGTAATGGATCTACCAATCAATGGGATGCTATGTTTTTCACATACAGGTTTTAATAAAGCGGCACAAAGTGCACTATCAATACCACCAGAAATGCCTAAAACTAAGGCTTTCAGATGATTAGAAAGAATGTAATCAGAAGCATGTTCGCGAATTGAGGTAACAGCATGTTCATAATGAGCATCTGTTGAGATAAAGGGAAAATAGGAACGGTCTGGTACGATCATAGATTATTAGGTTTGAAAAAAGATTAACCTGCAAAGGTACGAAATAATATGGATTGTACATGATGGTTTAAGATGTTTTTTTTTGTATTTTTGCAAGTTAAACTTTGTCAATGAAGGATATTATCGAAAAAGTATGGGAGGAGCGTACTCTTCTTCAACAGGAATCAGTTCAGGAAACCATAAAAATGGTTATTGATCTTTTGGATCGGGGTGAACTCCGGATTGCTGAACAAAAGGGAACCGATTGGATGGTACATGAATGGGTAAAAAAAGCAGTATTGCTTTATTTCCCTATTATGGAGAATAAAACCATTGAGGCAGGCCCTTTTGAGTTTTATGATAAAATCCCTTTGAAAACTAATTTTGAAGAACTCAAAGTCAGGGTTGTACCACAAGCTATGGCACGATATGGTTCCTATCTTGCACCTAATGTGGTATTGATGCCCTCATATATAAATATTGGTGCATATGTGGATTCCGGGACCATGGTTGATACATGGGCAACCGTGGGCTCTTGTGCTCAAATTGGGAAAAATGTTCATCTGAGTGGTGGCGTTGGTATTGGAGGTGTTCTGGAACCTGTGCAGGCAGCACCTGTAATTATCGAGGATGATTGTTTTATTGGTTCAAGAGCAATTATAGTTGAAGGTGTTCATGTGAAAAAAGGAGCTGTGATTGGCGCAAATGTCGTGTTAACCAAATCTTCCAAAATCATAGATGTTACCGGAAAAGAACCGATAGAGTGGGAGGGCGTTATTCCCGAAAATAGTATTGTGATCCCAGGTACAAGAACAAAAACTTTTCCAGCCGGCGATTTTCAGGTTGCCTGTGCTTTAATAATTGGTAAACGAAACCATAAAACCGACCAAAAAACATCCCTGAATCAAGCTTTAAGAGATTTTAATGTACAAGTTTGATTTTTTTAAGGAACAAATAGAAAAAAATTGCGTCAAATTAAAAAAATTGAAAACGAAAAAGTTGTTAAATTAAAAAATATCCAAATTATGAAAAAATTGTTCATTGTTTTTTTAAGTATGTTTGTGATGAGCATTACTATTGCTCAGGCCCAATCAAATCAACCTGATCCTAAACTAATTGAAGGTTTTGGTCAGGAAACAGTTGACTTCTATATCCAAAATGCCCCCGAATTGATTGCCTATTATAATTTTTTCGTGAATTATTCTTATAAAATAGTAGATTTACCTCAGGAAAAAATGTCGGAACTCGATAACATACCCTCATTCCAAATCAAAGAAAAATTCATTTCGGAACCGGTTGATTATAGTGAACAAGGACTTCAGAATCTGAATATCTTAAAATATGATTTCAAACTGGATCAAATTGGAAGTATGATTTATAAAATTGGTAATACCAACAAGTTAATTGTATTCTATTCCGGGAAAGAGATCCAAACCATGTTCAACGAAACCCAAAAAACCAAATAATCTATCATCATGAAAAAGATATTCCTACCCATATTTCTGTTTTTTATTTTGGCAACATATGGCCAACAAACGATCAATATGCCATCCGGAAATGGTACTTCTGAAAGGATTACCTGTAATGCCATTTTTAATGACCAGGGTGGTACAACAGGTAATCACGGTATCAATCAAAACTCATCCATCAAATTTACTCCTGCTAATACCGGTTCTGCTATCAAAATCGTTTTTAACTCTTTTGTAGTTGCTCCAGGTGCCTCTTTAACCCTATATGATGGCCCCGATGATACCTATACTCTCATCAATGTATATGACGAATTCTTAACTCCAACAGGTCTTCCCATCGTTGCTAGTCCTTCACCCCTAAACCCCGATGGATCCATTTTTATTAAGTTTGTCTCCAGTACAGGAAACGAAATGGGGTGGAGTGCATCAATTACCTGTAGCTCTCCTTGTCAAAGTTTTAATGTACAACTGGATCCTTTAGTTACAACAAAACCTATAGTTGAAGAAATGTATATGAATGTTTGTAAGGATAGTTGTATTACATTTGGGGCTGAAGCCATTTTCCTTCAAAATAATATTAATTACAACCAAACACAATCGAATACAAAGTTTATCTGGAGAATGGGATTCACAGAACCAGATACTATGCAAACCATTACCCAATGTTATGATGAAGTGAGAGGATGGGAGTATTTGCTTTATGCAGTTGATACAATGGGTTGCTATTCCAATACTACTTTCAAAGGAAGAGTTAGAGTATCAGGTAATCCAATCAATGGTAGTTATCCATATCTGACTGCTTGTTCAAATCTTGAATTTTCTGTAAATGCTGGCTACGATCCTATGTCAACCATCAATTTGTCATCAGTGGGTTCTGCTATCACCGGGACACTATCTCACGCTGATACCGTTTTCTTACCCGATGGAAATAATAATTGCTATAACTCAGATATTGTATTTGATATCTTTGATCCCGGCCAAACTTTAAATTCTATTAATCACCTTCTTGGTGTACAGATGACAATGG
>JAEWUL010000103.1 GCA_023459435.1 Bacteroidota bacterium | reverse complement strand
AACAGACAAGCCGGTACGGTTTTTCATATCAGAAATTATAAGAGAAAAAATTCTTCTTTTGTATAAAAAAGAGATCCCTTACAGTGTTGAAGTTGTTGTTGAAAGTTTTAAGGAGAGCGATGATATTGTTCGAATGAGTGTGATGTTATATTGTGAAAGAGATACACAGAAAGGGATTTTAATAGGGAATAAAGGGAGCGCTATTAAACAGCTTGGGATAGAATCAAGGGCATCCATTGAATCTTTTTTAGGAAAAAAAGTGTTTATAGATCTATCTGTAAAGGTTCTCAAAGACTGGAGAGATCAGGATTTGATGATGAAAAGATTTGGTTATTTTGAAGGGTAGTTCTAAGGAACCGGATCATAACCACTACCACCCCAGGGATTACATCTTATTATCCTTTTTAAAGTTAACCAGCCCCCTTTAACAGGTCCATGTTTTTGGATGGCTTCTATCCCGTATGAGGAACAAGTTGGCGTAAACCGGCAACTTCTGCCCATCAAAGGAGATAAAAAAATCTGGTAGATTTTGATCAATAAAACGAAAATGAAACGAATCGCTTTGGACAGATATTGGATCAATGTATTCATTTTCAAAAGTTTTGGTGACTCCGGCGGGATTCAAACCCACGACCTTCAGAACCGGAATCTGACGTTCTATTCAGCTGAACTACGGAGCCATTTTTCAGACGGCAAAGATACTATTTTGTATTTAATTTTTTATTATCTTTGCATCCTAATCATTAAATATACTAAAACATGTCAGAAAAATTTGTAAACAGATATTCAGATGAAGAATTGGAAGAATTCCGTATTCTCATAGAAGGAAAAATTGCTGAAGCCAAAAAAGGTTTGGATGTTTACTTAGAAGCTTATAGCAACGCGGGTAACGACACAACTGACACTTCTCCAACTTTTAAAATCCTGGAAGAGGGGAATCAAGTCCTTTCAAAAGAGGAAAACAGTCGATTAGCCAGTCGTTTAGACAAGTATATTAAAAACCTCGAAGCCGCTTTGGTAAGAATCGAAAACAAAACGTATGGTATTTGTCGGGTAACAGGTAATCTGATTCCCAAAGAAAGGCTCAAAAGTGTTCCTCACGCCACATTAAGTTTTGACGCAAAAGTTAACGAAAAAAAATAAAGTGAAAAGGTGGAATAAGTTTACCATTGTATCCGTTATTTTTGTTGTTTGTCTTGTTGTTGTAGATCAAATTTTGAAAATTTGGATCAAATCCAATATGCAATTAGGTGAAATGAACCCCGTTTTTGGCAATTGGTTTTACCTCTATTTTGTTGAAAATGAAGGGATGGCATTTGGAATCTCATTTGGTGCCAAATTTGGGAAAGTACTTCTTACCCTCCTTCGGATAGTTGTGGTTTCCTTTCTGATCTATTACGTTTTAAAGTTGATCAAAGAAAAGAAAATGGACTGGATCATTCTCCTCTCTTTTTCTTTGATCATTGCCGGTGCCATTGGGAATATTGTTGATTGTTTATTCTATGGAGTGGTTTATGATTATGCACCATTTATGCAAGGAAATGTAGTGGATATGTTTTATTTCCAGCTGTTTAAGATGCCTGAATGGTTACCACTTTGGGGTGGTCACTACTTTTTCCCCGCCATATTTAATATTGCCGATTCTTGCGTTACAATAGGTGTTTTGCTTGTAATTATTTTTAATAAAAGATTTTTTTCAACAGAAAATAAAATTTCAGATTCTGAATCAAACGACATTACATCGCCACCGCAAGAGTAACCACACTCACTCTTACCCCTTCAATAGCTAATATTTTTGCAATGGCAGCCTCCATAGTTGCCCCTGTTGTGAGCACATCATCACACAATAGAATGTGTTTGCCCTCTATTTTTGAACCTTGATCAATAACAAAGACATCTTTTACATTTTCCCACCTTTTAAATCGGCTCTTTTTGGTTTGTGTTTCTGTAAAATCTCTCCGGATTAAAACATCAGTCAAATAGGGTTTTTGCAAAGCTTCACTCAAACCCTTTGCAATCCATTCACTCTGATTGTATCCGCGCTTCTTTTCTTTCTTTTTGTGAAGTGGGATCGGGATAATAAAGTCAATTTCCGTCAACTTTTGGGAAAAGTACAGTTGCTTACCATAGTATTGTCCCAGAAATTCAGCGACCTCCTTACCCCCTTTGTATTTTATTTCATGTAGAATTTGTTGAACGCAGTTCCCTTTTCTGTAAAATAAAAAACCATATACATTTTGAACATCAACACGACCCATAAAATTGTATATCAATGGATTAAAATCCAGTTCATGAAATTTTGTCTCAGGAAAATTGACTAAACAGGTCAAACAGAAGTGGTTCTCATGCTTTTTTAAAGCCTGATTACAAGAAACACATAAAGAGGGATAAAAAAAAGAGATTAGGTTTTCGAGGATCTGAGTTATTTTTTTCATTTTAATACAATTTTATTCGTATTTTTGCAGTTCGATTAGTATTAGAAAACAAAAATATAAAAAAATAAAATATGGAAAGTTATAATAATCAAACGGAAGAAAAAAATCCATTAAAAAAATGGGTTGTATTATTAGGTGTTTTATCCTTTGTTTTTCTGTGTACTACTCTCTATTTTGGATTCTTTTCAAAACCTGTTTTCAACCAACAATACATTCAAACAGTTGAAGAGAAGGATAATCTTCAGGCAGAGTTAGACGCACTAATCCTTGAACATAATAAAATTAAACAAGAATACGGAGATCTTTCTGATCAACTTACAGAAAAAGATAGTGTTATCTTAGCTAATGCAGAGGAGATTAAAAAACTGATCAACAGCCAGGCAGATTATAGAAAAATTAAAAAACAGCTAACCCGTTTGCAAAATATTGCTCAAGAGTATGTTACCGAAATCGATCAGTTATATACTGAAAACAAACGGTTGAAAGAGGAAAATACACAAGTGAAAACAGCTTTAGCAGAATCTCAGGTGCAAACAGCTACCTTACAACAGGATAAAGAAAATTTAAATAAAAAAATTAACACTGCTGCCGTACACAAAGCGTATAATATTCATGCCCGTCCTATCTATTTCAAAAGAAAAGGGGAAGAGGTCATTACTGAAAAAGCAAGCAGAGTTACTCAAATTAAAACAACTTTTATCCTTAGTGAAAACTCATTGATTCCGGCCGGTCCCGTTAATGTATATTGTAGAATTGCGATACCAGAGACGGGTAGAGTGTTAACACCTGGTG
>JAEWUL010000102.1 GCA_023459435.1 Bacteroidota bacterium | reverse complement strand
GTACAACTACACACTGCCAAAATAGTACCTGAAACAGAAGCAATGGTGTAGGCCAACCATTTTTTGGCATTGGCTCCAAAATATTTAAGAACTGATGCCTGACTTAAAAAAACGGAGATGGTACCTGCTATAAAAAAAGCGGGTAATAAACACAAAACAACATGTTCTCTGGCATACCACTTCACTAAATCTAAAGTGGCATCTATGGCTGTATTAAATCGGGCACTTTCAATGGGTAGAAAGAAAGCGACTCCAAAAATAAGAGCAATCCAAAAGAGGATTTTTAGTTCTTTTTTATTTTCCATTTTAAATATAAGTTAATAAGTTATTGATGAGAAAAATATATTTTTTTTATAGTAAAAAGCCAGTTTGACCAGAGCAATCATCACAGGAACTTCCACCAGAGGACCTACTACTGCTGCCAAAGCTTCTCCGGAGTGCATCCCAAAAATGGCAACGGCAACCGCAATCAAAACCACATCTAAGGGGATCTTAACAATATATTCCCCTTTTAATGAGAACATAACAATAATGGTAAACAATAGTGCTATTAATGTTAAAGGACTAATTTTGGGGATAAACTTAGTATGATACCACGTTTTGTCTTTCACTCTGATATTTGTGGAAAAAGATATCCAGAGAGGATCCCAATTAACATCGCTAAGAATATCCACAACGTCAGATATCTGTCTAAAAAACCGAGTCTGGGATTGGAGGGCATGGCTAGTCGTTTTTAAGGGTTGGATACAAAACGTTTTCAAACTCATGGCGGATAAGATCTCTGATTCTTCTGTATTCACTCAAAACAAATTCGGGTTCTCCCAAAACATCTGCAGGATCTTCAAAACCGATGTGTAATCTATGTTTCACTTTTCCGATAAAAGCGGGACAAACCTCTTTAGCTCCACCACAAACGGTGATTACATAATCCCATTCATCATGAATATATGTATCTACAAGAGTGGGCGTATGTGTGCTAATATCGATTCCCAACTCCTGCATAACAGCAACAGCATTAGGATTTACAACCGCAGCAGGATGTGTTCCTGCGGAATATACTTGAAGTGTTGGGTCAATCGTTTTCAAAAACCCATGTGCCATTTGACTACGACAACTGTTTCCTGTACATAGAATTAAAATTTTCATGGCTTGATAGTTGTTTTATTTAATGAAGTATGTAAATACAAAATAGAATCCAACAAGAATAAACAGCACAGCAACGACCCTTCTGAACCATTTTTCGAAGATTCTCAACTTATTATATAATCCACCTACACTGGATAAAGTGAAGGCAATGAGAAATGCAAAAATGATCACGGGCAATCCTGTAGTGACGGCAAATACCAGTGGTAAAGCCAAACCGGCCGGTGAGGCAATAGTAAGTGGCATCAACATTCCAAAAAAGATCATGGCACAATAGGGACAAAAAGCCAGGGCAAACAATATCCCCAAAAGCAGTGAGGAGATCCAACTCACTTTTTTCCCTTCCTGTTGAAATCTGTCAGTGATTTTTCCCAGTCCAGGAAGATTAATTTTGATAAAATCAAGCATAAAAATTCCAATAAAAATCATCACAGGTCCTAAAAACCGTTCTCCATATTTACTGAAAAAAGATGCCACATGAAAAGTATTTGCTCCGTAGTAAAGTACAGCAGCAATACCAACATAGGTGATAACTCTACCTAATGTATAGATCAGTCCATTAATAAAAACGCTCCTTTTATTGTCCAGATTTTTCCCAATATAAGCAATTGCAGTAATGTTTGTAGCTAAAGGACAGGGACTTATAGCGGCCATTATGCCTAAAATGAAAGCAGATAAGATAGGGAAATTAGAGCCATCTAAGATGTTTTGAAGATATTCCATGAGATTAGGTGTGTTTAATTTAAGTAAGATTTAATAGTATCAGAAATCCCTTGAATAAAAATGTCTGGTTGTTTTCTGGAATACGTATATGCATATTCTGTTAAATCGTGAATCACCTCTTGATCCCCTTTGTATTGAACCAGAAACAACGAAGAACCATACACCTGAAGCTTCTCTACCAAAGCTTTATTCTCTTTATCTTCTATGTTTACATAAGAAACATTTACCAAACCCTCTTTGATTTCATTAGAAAATTGTGTTTCCATAACTTTTTTTACATTATTTTCTATACTATTACAAGTGGGACACCTATGAGCAGAATAGAAATAATATACCTGAAGTTTGAGATTCTCATTTTTGGTTATGGAAACAGGGTTTTGATCTGTTGTCTTTTCTTGTTGGTTTTTTTGGTTACAAGAGATCATAAGGACACTCATTAAGAGTACTAACATAAAAATTTTTGATTTCATAATTGCAGTATTTAAATTTTTAATAATTAATCTTCGAAAAGATAAGAAAATAAGGTTTTAGAGTAATCCCAGTTTTTTCTATTCAGACAATATTTAATAAATGGGGGTTCTGTTTCCCCTTGAATTAGCCCTGCTATTTTTAGTTCTTTAAGATGTTGAGATAATGAAGATCTCCCAATGGGAAGCTCTTCAACCAAATCACCGCTGTAACAGCAGGTGCCCATTTTAGAAAGCTTTTTGATAATAAAAACTCTAACCGGGTGACTCAACGCTTTTGCAAAAAGAGCTGTTTGAATCACCTCCTCTGGAAATTCGATTTTTTTAGCCATTGAGATGTTTTTCAATTATTTTTTTCACTTCATCCTTTGAGGCTGTTCTGCCGGAAATGGTAACTTTATCGTCAATTACCAAGCCTGGTGTGCTCAAAACACCATAGTTCATGATTTGCATAATGTCATCCACTTTCACTACTTCTACGGGGAAGTTGTTTTCTGCAACTACTTCTCTGACTGTGTTTTCCAGTGTTTTGCATTTAGCACATCCGGTTCCTAAAACTTTGATTACTTTTGTCATAACGATCAACTTTAAATTCATTTTATAATTTCGCAAAATAACGAAATAATTTTGACATATGCAAGGCCTTTTTAAAAATATTTTTAGGTTTTGGGTTTTAG
>JAEWUL010000101.1 GCA_023459435.1 Bacteroidota bacterium | reverse complement strand
TTAATAAAAATTAAATTTTCGACTCAATATTGTACTTAACTAATTGAATTTCTGAATTTAAGAAAATTTTCATTTTATATCAAAAAACACTTGACAAAGTCTTAGAATACAAAACCTGCGGTTTTGTAGTGAATAACTAATAGTGAATAGTGAATAGTGAATAGTTTTCGCTCCAGAGGAGCGTTTTATTTGTAGATAAATAATTAACCTCGAAGAGGTTTCATGTTCGTAACTTGCCAAACTGTATCCACATCTTTTCAGAACAACCAATGCTCATGTGCTCATGTGCTCGAATGCTCAATGTGCTCAAAACCCAAAACCCAAAACCAAATACCCAAAACCCAAAACAAAACCGGAGGTTTTGTGCCCATAAAAGCAAAATAAAAGTTGAAATACTAACTCTTTTTGCTGCTAAATTGATATAAGAGAATACCTGCGGCGATAGATGCATTTAAAGATTCCGCACTATTGATACCATTGTGATAGTTTGGAATATGAATTTTCTGAGTCATTAGTTGCGAAATCTCTTCAGAAATCCCATGACTTTCACTGCCAATGATCAGAATATCACTCGAATGAAAACTGATGTTTTCTATAGGAGTCCCTTCCATAAACATGCCGTATGATTTTCTGTGAGATTCTTTTTTCAGAAAAGCCTGAATATCACCATAAACAATTTTTACTCTTGAAAATGAGCCCATTGTGGCCTGAATCACTTTTGGATTTGTAAATTCAACACATTTTGAAGAACAAAAAATCTGATTGATTCCAAACCAATCTGCCGTTCGAATGATGGTGCCCAGATTGCCGGGATCTTTAATTTGATCCAACACGATAACAGGTTTGTTTGCATTAAAAGAGGTCTCAAAATAGACCGGTATCTGAACAATGGCTAATATCTCCGGGGGTGTATTCAGGCAAGAGATCTTTTCCATCTCTTTTTCAGAGATGAATTGTATCTCAATTGGATTATCCAAACGATTCTTATACACATCGAACCAGTTTTGGGTGGCATAGATTTCAACAATAAAAAGTTTAGAATGGATCAGTTCAAAGAATGATTTGGTACCTTCTACGATAAACAAACCTTCAATGTCTCTGTTTTTCTTTTTGTGTAAGAGACGAATTTGGGAGATTTTAGCTTTTGAAATCATTTATTCTTTAATTTTGTTTTTAAAATAGGAACCTCTCTCTTCAAAATTTTTGAATTCGTCATAACTGGAAGCAGCAGGAGATAACAAACATTTGCCGTTGTAGCGGGTTTTTTGAATACAAAAATCGATCACTTCATCAAAATTAGAAGCCAAAAAGAGATTTTGTTTGATTTCTGATTTGGATGTCCATTCCAGCAACATCCGTTTTCCTGCCGGCCCGGTAAAAATAATATTTGAAACAGAATGGTGATTGAGATATTGATATAAACTGGTATAATCAATTCCTCTGTCGAATCCACCCAGAATCAGGGTGTCCACATTGACCAGAGCTTCCAGAGCGGAGATGGTGGCTTGGGGAATTGTTGAAATACTGTCGTTGTAAAAATGGATCCCGTGATAGTACCCCACATATTCTATACGATGTTCTAACCCTTGATAAGTGCTGATATGTTTGATAATCTCCGGGGGATCGATTTGTAATAATTCACAGGTAATGATTGCTGCCATTATATTGTAAAAGTTATGTTTTCCCGGAATATTCTGGAATGCAGAAATTGGATATACATTAAATATAAGGCCATCTTTATATGTGATAATCTGATCATTATTTGCTATTGCTCCGTTTATGGGTGTTTCGAACCGGCTGAATTGATACTCGTGCAACAATCGGTCCATATTTTTTGTAACGAGAGAGATCGATGCATCGTCCAGATTATATATAAAAACATCATCTTTGGTTTGAAAATGATGAATATTCCATTTGGCATTACCATAGGATTCATCATTTTTAAAATAATCCAGATGTTCCTGATAGAGGTTCAAAAAGATACTGATATGGGGAGAATCATGTAGATATTCCAGCTGGTGTGCGGAAAATTCTGAGACTATAATGGTTTCATTATCAATACTATCAATTAAATCGAATAAAGGGATTCCGATATTACCCCCTAAGAGGATGTTGGCACGGGTATTTTGAAGAATATGGTAAATAAGGGAAGTAGTAGTGCTCTTCCCTTTGGTACCGGTAATTCCAATCGTTTGTTTCTTGAAATATTGGAGAAAAAGTGCTGTTTGTGAGGTGATTTTTGAAGGGTTAAAAGGATACTCTTTAGGATTTAATAGAATGCCGGGTGATTTTACAATGATGTCGAAATCATTTAGATTTTCCATATAATCGTTACCGAGTTTCAGGGTGACATTTGGATCTACAAATTCAATAAATTTTTTATCTGCAATAGTCAGGTGTTGAAGTGGAAGATATTTTCGTAAAAACTTATGTGTTGATTTTCCTTCACGACCAAAACCAAGGATTAGAATTTTTTTATTTGCAAAAAAATCAATAATGTTACCAATCCGATTCATGAGTAATCCATTTAAAAATATAAAATTTTGTCCCTTTTTGAAATGAACCTATTTCAAAGTACAAAAATAATAAAAAAC
>JAEWUL010000100.1 GCA_023459435.1 Bacteroidota bacterium | reverse complement strand
ACTGATACCAATTAATAGTTCATCTGGAGAGAACATACCTATGTCAAAAAGGGTTGGATCATAACTATCAATATCTAACCAATCGCTACCGTTTGGATCTAATCCTAGTTTAATACGAAGATTTCTGTCAAATGCAGATTGGTCAGGTAAGTTTACTAATTGATTATATTCAATAGTATCACTAACCATTGGGTCAAAATGATCTAAACCAATTGTATATGGGTTGTTAACATCCAGCTGACTGATATGGAAGTTTTGTTTTTGTCTCATGATAGTCCATAAGCTATATGGTGCGGTACTCCATGATCTGTAAGTTAATTTTTCCAATTCAAAACCTAATTTAAGTTCATGGTTACCAATATTCATAGCAACACTTGCTTTAGCACCTAAGATAGAGTTTCTTGTTTTACCAACGTTTGTAGCAGTAACAACTCCTGGCATTTGGTATAAACCGTAAATTCTGGAAGGAGCATCCCCATTTCTTAAAGCTCCAAAAGAAGAGTACATAGTTAGGTTATATGGCACCATTGAACCATAATAATCATTAAAAAAATCGGGTGTATAACGATCAACAAAATTTTGGGTATACCAGGCAAGATCAGGGTTAGAAGAGTTTGTTCCATCAAATGTTACCAATGAATCATAAACGGTTTTTAGAACAACCATATTCATATATAATACACTATCAATAAGAATATCTTCTCTGTTATATATTTTAGCACGTTTTGTTGTAAATTTTCCGATATGACCATATTTAAAGTAGTTGTCTTTAAATCTTTCATCTTCAGTAACTGCTGTAAAAATAGTATAGTTAACATTTACATCATACATGATATTTTTAATCAAGTCATTTCTGGAAGTAGTATCAAAAGGATTAATTGATTTTACTCTATGATTTAAACGAGCACTCAAACGAAGAGTTGAGTTTTCAGAGATCCCATTATTGGCATTATCAAACATAGAAGTGTATAATCCCCAGTTTTTACCATATCCATATTGATATGATCCGCTTAATGTCAGACGTAATGTATTTTTAGGTGTTCCGTTAGGGAATTTTCCACCCCCCATAATGTCCACTTTACCTTGCATAACAAATCCGTAAGATTCAGCATTTTGTCTCACTCTTTGTTTGTAGAAATTTTCAGATGTCAAATATTCACCATTAGAGTAGTTTGCCCCCAATTGAAGGTCATCATAACGAAGAGGGGTTTTTGTCAAATATTCAATAGCTTCATCAGTGGCTCTCCATGTACCTCCTCTTGCAGGTGATCCATCTTGATTATAATAACCTTCGGCACTGATTAAGAAACCTGCTTTAGAAGGATCATTTTGTTTCTCACCTCTAACAAGTGGACCAGAAAGGTTAACCGCAACAAGGAAGTTGTTGTAACCATCAGCAGAACCTCTTAATTCAGCAGACCCTGAGTATTCTTTTGCAGCTCCTCTGGTTGTAATTACGGTAAAGCTGGTTCCATCTCCATATTCAGCAGGGATACCCCCTTGAATAAGTTCAACTCCTTCAACAGCACCCATTGACACAGAACTACCACCTCTGACACGAACACCATCGATAATGGTTTGTTGACCATCACCCCGGTTACCCCGTACATTGATATTACCGGCAGCATCCACTGAATTTCCTTCTGTGGAACTAATAGCAGCACCGATAGATCTACCGGGTGTTCTGTTTAATTCCTCTTTTGAAATGTCATTACTGGATTTGGTTTGGTCTAACTTAATAATAGGTTGACTTCCAGTAATAACGACTTGCTCAAGAACATTGGCGCAATCTACTGTTGCATCTTGGAAAGAAACTGAAGATCCGTCTATTTTAATTCCTGTTATTTTTGTAGTAGAAGGACAAAGTCCACTCCCTCCAATAACCAAATCGTATGTTCCGGCAGGAATACTAAACAATTGGTATTCCCCTTTATCATCCGCATTTGTACCGTTAACAGTAGCTCCCTCTTTTTCCAATCTGATTTGGATGTATACTTGAGGTGCTCCGGTCGGATCTATCACTTTACCCTTAAGGGTACTTTGGGCATTCAAAAGATTGCCTGCAAGGATGATCACACTAAGTGTAAAAAGTAATTTTTTAATCATAGCCTTTAATTTATATTAAACATATTTTTTGCATACATTTTTTGGGGCGTAAAGTTATAAAAAAAATAGATAACTTTTGTTTATACTTCAATAAAAAACTAAAAAAAAATTGATAATCAATTAATTATATTTTCTTTTCAATATTTCACTGTATATAAACCCCTTTTTAACTTCATCTAATTCTGTACTGATTTCAAAAGCATTAACTTCTTCATATTCAGCGTTTTGATTTGTTTTTTTTGGTGTTTTTGAATAGGTTTGTGGTGTTATATTTGTTTCCAGACTTTCCGTCTCTAAACTGGATGTTTCGAGAGATTCCGCAATTATTTGACGATTTTTCAGCATCTGCGTGTAATCTGTCTGTTCATATGAATCATAACTAGGATGCTCCCTTTTGGAATATTCAGGTTCAAAGTCAACTTCATCATACGTCTCAAGTTCATGATCCGGTTCAAAAGTATTATCATGCTGGTTCTCACGTGCTTTTGCATTGGCCTTTCTAATAGTATTATAAAGGTATACTGCAATAATGATAATTAAAATGATGATCTGTTTTGTATCCATAGATTCTTAATTAAACTTCTTTTGTAATTGGTCAAATTTGACTTCATTAAAGATTCTGGTTATAACTTTTTTTGTATAACGAGAAAATTCTGCTTTCATCATCCAATCATAATATGCCGGTTCTTTGGCAAAAATGTGTCGTACAAATTTCCCTTTATGTTTACCAAAGTTAAAGATCTCCTGGTCATTTTCATCTAGAATGATTTGTCCTATAAAATCTACATTGCGGTTATCCGAAGAAAAATCACTGAGCATTTTGACATCATTAGAGAATACTGTAGTATTGCCCGTTTTTTTATCTTCATATGCTGACCCCAAATAAAGATCAAGTTGTCCTTTTAGCACATTAAAAGTTGCACGTGTATCTGCTTCTGCCTGATGAGGATTTTCAATTTCAGATTTACAATAGAACTTATGAGCTGCGGCTAATGTTCTGGGTTCCATTTTATGAAAAATATTCTGTACATCAATAAAACGAACCCCACGTAAGTCAAAATCGACTTCAACTCTTAAAAACTCTTCAATGAGTAGAGGAATATCAAATTTATTGGAGTTGTACCCGGCTAAATCGCAATTTTTCATAAAATCGGCGATTTCCGGAGCGATAGCAGCAAAAAGAGGGGCGTTTTTAATTTCTTCGTTTGAAATACCATGAATTCCAAAAGCTTCTTCTGTAATAGGAATTTCAGGATTCACTCTGTATGTTTTTGAAATTTCAGTTCCATCCACTAAAATTTTAAGTAAAGAGATTTCAATGATTCTATCTTTACCAATATTTAATCCTGTTGTTTCAAGATCAAAGAATACTATAGGTCGTTCGAGTTTTAAATTCATGGATGAGTTATTGTTTTAGAAATTTGACAGTTTGTGTTTCATTATTAGTATTTACAAACTTAATAATATATAATCCCCGACTTAAATGTTCAATCGGTATTTGAGCATCATCATTTTCAAGCTGTAAAGTTACAATATTTTTTCCATAAATATCAAACACCATGCATTTTATTGGATATTTTTGATTTGGAGTTGAAAATTGAATATTTAAAACTGATGTGGCAGGATTAGGGAATACAGAGATTTCAGACATTTGGTTTTCCCTAATGGTTTGAGGAGTTATATATTGTCCTACAACGGCCCTGATCATTGGTGTTCCTTTCACGATAGGTTGTTCCCAGGATGTAGATGTTTTATAGGTGAAGTAATCTCTGGAATCGGTATTCTGATCATATCCAATATTGAGTTGAATATTATGATTTTGATAGATTCCAACATAAAAAGTTCCGGAAACGGGAACTGGGTCCTCCAAATAATAGGTGGCAAAAGTAAGAAAATCAGAAGAATAGAGTGGTGTTTGTGCATCCATCTGGTATAAAAGAGTTCCCGGTTGATTATTTAGGCCTTCTGCCCAAACCATAATTCTGAATGGTGCGACACTTACATTATTAAGGGTTTTATTAAACCAGATCTTTACAGCTCTTAATGTATCCGGATGCTGAAGGGTATATTTCATTGCCAGATACGTATTTGGATTCACCTGATTTGTATAAATCGAATATCCTGCTTCTGCTGTTCCATCATCATAAGCAAAAAAGTTTGTAAACTTTTGATGATACACTATGGTGTCGTTTGTAGATACATTATCTCCAATAGCTCCATCGAGTTTATGAATATGTGTAATGGTAAACAGAGCACTATCAGCACCATCCGTATTGATAGTGAATTCAATATTAGGGTTGGCATGAAATGAATAATCTTGAAGACCACTATTATAATAGGGCTCAATATTTTCATTGTTACAAGTGTATGTATAAATATGCTGACTGAAATTTTTCACTACATAGTAATTATAGCTTGCATTTCTTATAATATTGGATAAATTGGACATTTTATTTTCAAATTTATCTTTCATCATTGCTGGAGAAAAATGGCTCCAGGGGACAGATTGGTAAGGTGTTATACAAGAATTGGTAGGAGCGACAAAGGCAATGTCATTGGGATAAATATCATCAATAGTTCTATTGATATCCAATCTAAAATAATCCAAATGCCACTGATCCACATTACTTTCCCACCCTGTAACTCCATTGTTCTCAAGACTTGCCATATTCCTAAATCTAAACTGAAAACTATCTACAAGATAAAATGATTCCACGATTGGGATCATCACCTGCTTAAAAAATGTAAGTTTATTGGGATCATTGTCCAACCAATCATCCAGAGAAACACCTTCTGTAGACCACACATTATTCCAGGTAGTAACTCCGTTTTGCGTATATCCGAAATCTAGCAAAAGAAGATCTTGAATTTCAGGTCTGTTTCCGATTCTTTCCCATTGAACGATGGGTGAAGATTCAGAACCACCGGCCGGTTGATAAAAAAAGGAAAAATAGATAGAATCCTGAATAGTAATGGGTCTGTTTGAAGAAAAAATGGAGTCGAGTCTGATGAAATGAGATGTAAGAGTATCCGCATGGAACCCGGAAGAGTTGGCATGGGAGTATACAGCACCATACTCATCAAGGGCATCTAGAGTAACCACACCGATGGAAGGGGGTCTGATAGCAAAACTATTATTAACAAATCCTTGTCTATCTATAAAAATATCTTGATTAGGATAACCAATATAGTTTGAAAAATCTGTGATAAACGGAAGTTTTAATGGTTCAACTGTGTTTTTATGATCTCTGTTTTGCCATAATTTTGCTTCTTGAGCAATGATAGGATTATGCGATAATCCGGTAATTACTTCCTGTGAAAAAGCAGAAACAGAAATAAGCAAGATTAAAGTTGTAAAGAAGTATATTTTAAAAAACTTCATAATGTAATTTATTGATTAATGATATCTGTAACAGTAGAATCAGAGGGGAGTCCTTCAATATCTTTACCCACGACCAATGTGATCACTTCGCCCATGTTGATATCGGTTCCGGGAGCAATATATCTTCCTTTGTATAGTTGTTCTAACACTGCATTTTCGTATGGGCTGGGTTTATAAATAACACTCCCTAAAACGAGACCCTTTGCTTTAAGCATGATCTCTGCTTGTCTAAGTGAAACGTCTTGTAATTGTGGCATTTTTATTTGTGGAGGCAAGTCAGAAGCAACTGTTAAATAAACTTTTCTCCCTTTTTTAACCATCTCTTTTGGATTTGGATTTTGTTTTAAAACGGTTCCGGGTTTTGAAGATTTATCAAATACAGACTCTGAAACAACCACAATAAAATCTTTGGAGAGGGAATCTGATACCAGATTTTTTGAATGTTTTCCAATAAAATCGGGCATACTCACTTCATTACCATGTCGGGTGTAGAAATTCAGGAAAATAAGGGCAATAACTGCTATTGCAATCGTGATACCGATTGCCAGGACTAAATGGAACCCCATTCTGTTTGGTTGCATAAACGCTTTGAATCTTTTCATACTGATTCCTTATTGATGAATATAACTCTTAATCCGTTTTATTATTATATAAAACAGCAAAAATAGGAAAAAAAAGAAACACAAAAAAATAAAAAACAGGTGTTGTGATTCGTTTTCTTACTTTAAAGGGAGAATGCAGTTTTTATTTGGTTAACATAATCCAATTTTTCCCATCCGAAGAAGGTTACTTTTTTAAATGTTTTGGTTTTTCCATCAACTACTTTAGTGTAAGTGTCAGAATCTGAATATGAAACTTCCACTTCAGCCTCATAAACATCTCTGCCAAAATGGCCATAGGATGCTGTAGGTTGGAAGATTGGGTTTTTAAGTTGAAATCTATTAATGATAGCAAAAGGTCTCATGTCAAAAATCTGTTCGATCTTTGCAGCAATCTCACCATCCGTCATTTTTACTTTGGCAGTTCTGTTTGTATTTACGTAAAGGCCAACAGGTTTAGCGACACCTATAGCATAAGCCACCTGAACAAGAACCTCATCACATAAACCGGCTGCTACCATGTTTTTGGCAATATGTCTGGCAGCATAAGCTGCAGATCTGTCCACTTTAGAAGGGTCTTTGCCGGAGAATGCTCCACCACCGTGCGCACCGCGGCCACCATAAGTATCAACAATAATTTTTCTTCCGGTCAAACCGGTGTCTCCATGAGGACCTCCAATAACAAATTTTCCGGTTGGATTTACATGTAAATCGTAATCCCCTTTAAATAATGGTTTAATATTCTCAGGACAAAGTTCAATCACTCTGGGGATCAAAATATCCTGCACATCCTTTTTAATTTTGGCCAACATTTTGTTATCATCAGCATCAAAATCGTCATGTTGGGTTGAAATAACGATGGCATCAATTCTTTCCGGTTTTCCGTTATCATCGTATTGTAATGTCACTTGAGATTTTGAATCGGGTCTAAGGTAGGTCATCTGTTTTCCTTCTCTTCTGATATCTGCTAATTCTTGAAGGAAGATATGGGACAATTCAGAAGTAATGGGCATAAAATTATCCATTTCATGACAAGCATACCCGAACATCATTCCTTGATCTCCAGCACCTTGCTCCTCTTCTTTTTCTCTCTCAACACCCTGGTTGATATCAGATGACTGACTATGAATTGTGGAAATGACTCCACAGGATTTGGCGTCAAATTGATATTCACTTTTGGTATATCCAATACGATGAATAACCCTTCTTGCAATTTCATCAACGGCAACATAACCGTTGGTTTTTACTTCACCTGCACAAACGACTAGGCCTGTTGTTACTAAAGTTTCACATGCCACTTTTGAATTGGGGTCTTGTGCCAGAAATGCATCTAATAATGCATCTGATATTTGATCACTAACTTTATCGGGATGTCCTTCTGATACTGATTCTGATGTAAATAGATAACTCATAACATTAAAAATTTAATAGTTAATAAAAATTCGTAACGAAAAAGAGGGGAAAAGAATGATTTAGCATTTTTTTCAGTGGTTGCAAGCGTTACAAATCTTTCCACATTTTTCGTGCTGCAAAATTATAAAAAAAACAGAGACAAACCATCAGATGGTTTGTGATTTTAATTTTTCATGTTAACTACTTAATATCTAGGATGATATATTGCCATAGTTCCTCTGATATACTCTTTATCTAAATGAGTATAAATTTCTGTTGTCGTGATACTTTCGTGCCCGAGCATCTCTTGTACAGCCCTCATATCTGCACCCCCTTCAATCAGATGTGTTGCGAAAGAGTGTCGTAAAGTATGTGGACTGATACTTTTTTTGATTCCTGCTTCAGCAGCAGCCTTTTTGATGATAATAAAAATCATTTCCCTGGTTAACTTTGAACCCCTTCTGTTTAAAAAAAGATAATCTTCCATCCCTTTTTTGGGTTTCTGATTTGTTCTTTTTCCTTCTACGTAAAGCATTATTGCTTTTTGAGCAGTTTGACCTATAGGTATAAATCTTTCTTTATCCCCTTTTCCAATTACTTTGATATAATGATCTCTAAAAAAAAGCTGAGAAAGTTTCATATTAACGGTTTCGGAAACTCTAAGTCCACAACCATACATCAGCTCAATAATTGCTTTATTCCGATCTCCCTCCGGTAAAGACAAATCAATCGTAGAAATCATTTGCTCGATTTCCGGGATTGATAGTACATCGGGTAATTTTCTTCCTATTTTGGGTGATTCAAGAAGGGCCGTTGGGTCCTTCTCCACTTTTTTATTCCATTTTAAGAATTTATAAAACGCTTTTAGTGAACTTATAGCTCTGGCCTGACTTCTTGCTTTAATTCCATCATCGTAAAGTGATGATAGATAGTGTTGAAAATCTTCCAGATTTGCTTTAACAATTACCTGATCTAATGAAGAATCAGTCCATTTTATTTCATCATTACCTGGATTGATAAAGTGTATCCATTTTTTAATATCAGACATATAGGCTTCCACCGTTTTTGGAGACAAGTTTCTCTCCAAACGGATATACTGATGAAATTGATATAAGAGATTCATAGTTTTTTTTGGCAAAAATAAAATATTATTCCTGTTGATTTCACAGATATCTGTTGAACTTTAATAAAAAAGTAAAAAATGAGCAGAAATCTCACTTTATATAAACTTATTTATTATTTTTGCAATCTATATGATGGGACAAAAGAAAAAAACAACAAAATAGATATACAATATGGCCAAAATTATTGAACAAGAAGAACTAGGAGGTGTGAATATTATTGCACCCGGTACCACATTAACCGGAGATCTTGTTACCACCGGTGATTGCAGAATTGACGGAACCGTAAAAGGAAATGTATCTTCAAATGCTAAAATTATTATTGGAAAAAACGGTTCACTGGAAGGTGAAGTTAAATGTAAATCCATTGATATTGAAGGTTTTGTAAAAGCTACTGTTTCAGCAACTGATTTACTTTCCTTAAAAGCAACGGCAAATTTATCCGGGAATATCCATGTTGGCAAAATTGCGATTGAACCTGGTGCTAATTTTGTTGGAACTTGTACGATGCAAAACACACAAACTGAAATCGTTTAATTTTTTAAATGAAACATGACAAAAAACCGCTTTTAGCCGGTTATGGTCGCTATTCCGGACTCGCCTTTCAAATGGGCATTCTCATTTTTCTCGGGACCTATGGTGGTATCAAATTGGACGAAAAACTACAAATATCCCCTCTATTCACCATTATTGGCTCTCTTGCAGGTATTGCTATCGCAATTTATGTAGTCGTAAAAGATTTTATTATCAAAAAAAAATAATCATGTCCACAATTCCCATGTCAAAATATGCTTACAGATTGATCATTTTTTCTGTAATTATCGCAGCTGTTAGTATTGTTTTTCAGTTCTTTGCACCTGACTATGCTTCCCCCGCTTTACCCTTTATTGTTTTGTTTTTCTTTGTTTTATCATTATTCACCATTTTTATTGTTTTAAGACCCATTAAACAAAAAGACAATAAAAAGATGGTATCCCGATACCTGTTATCCAGAATTGTAAAGTTTGTTTCCTGTCTCCTTTTCTTATTGATCTATGTTATTGTCAATAAAGAAGACCGGTGGTTATTTGCGTTTGCTTTTATGTTCATCTATTTTGCTTATTCTGTTTTTGAAGTTTATGTCCTTAAAAAAGAGCAGAAATAGAACTATCTTTTGCTTTCACTTATGATTGTTACGGTTCCGTGTAATGGAATCTTTTTTTGTCCATTCAGGGTCTCAATATAGATATCACATGAGTAGTAGTAGGTGCCATCAGGAACTATTTTTTTGGAAAGATAATCGCTACCATCCCATTTAATATCAGGATCATTAGTAAAAAACACCTTTCTTCCCCATCGGTTATAAACGACCAAGTCAATTTTATCCACATTGGTATATGGGAATGGGATCCAGATATCATTATAAGTATCGTTATTGGGCGTAAAAACATTGGGAAGTGAATAGGTCATACAATCTTCCACATCAAAACACACTTCAGTCGTGAGTTTGGAGACATTCCCTGCAGAATCTATCAGAGCCATTGCATAACACCCTGTGATCTGGGGTCTGTTTTCTAGAATCTTTTCACAAATGTGAGGATAGCAAGGATCATTAGAACTGACCATTGAATCTAACAGATAGAATGAAGAATTGTAGTTGGGCCGATAATAGATATAGTATTTAAAAACATCCAAATAAGAGGTGTCATTATCATAACTCCATATGAATGAAACCTTTTCACAATCGGTTGTAATATTAATATTAGGGATATCCGGTGGTTTGTTATCAACGGGATTCTCACATTTGACTTGAGATTTATTGTGTAATGGGAATAGAGTATCCGGCACAAAATAACCCCCTTCTGAACGAATGTAGTAACAGTACTCTACTCCATTGATTAGTCCATAATCCAGATAAGATTGAGACGAAGTTGTTGTAAGAGAATCAAATTGTTCATTTTGTTCATTATATCTATAAATTGTATACATTTTGTTTTGCCATGGAACTCTAAAATTCCAGTTTAACTCTATTGAATTATCTGAAGGTGTTGTTTTTAAAAAGAGGGATGATGCAGGATCTGAAGTCTCAACGTTGTATGGGCCAAAATCTCCATCTCCCCAGAACTCCACTTTGTAATAATGGATCAGATCTATGGTATTAATATTCTGATCAAAAAACTGATACTCCTGATCAAATGGGATAGTCGTCAATTCAATATAATTCGGATTTTCAGATGTGGCTTTATACAATTTGAAGAAATAAGGTTCCAGAACCATAATAGTATCCATTTCAGGTGGTGCTACCCATTTTACTTCAATAATACCTGATGTAATACCAGTATTTTGTATATCTACATGGGTGATTAAAGGGGCATCATTCAGAATTTGAGCACACACTTCGTCTGAGGCATAACTTTCAGCCCCATCTTCAAAAAAAGCAACAACACGGTAACAATATCTGTTTCCATGATATATAGGAATTACAGAACCATCATCCAGAAAAGTAGTATCTGAAGGGGAAGGAATGATGGCCAAAAGCTGATATCCGGTATAAGCCGGAAGACCTGTTTCACATGGCTCCGGTTCAAAAGGGTAGGAATCGTTTCGTTTATAAATTTTGTAACCGGACACATTAGAACAATCGTGCTTCTTCCAACTGATGTGGATTGTATTTCCGGAAGGGTTGGCTTCAATAATCTCTGGTTTAGGTGCTACAACGGTAATATATATCGTTTTGAATGAAACCAGATTCACAATAGGTCCGTTATCAATCGCCTTTAAATGAACCACATACTTATTTTTTTTGATATGGGAACAGGTTGTATTCCAAATAAAACGGGAAGTGATGGGAGGTACACCTGATGTGCTTTGTAATGAAGCAGGTGATTGTGACAACAAGAACGGTTCTCCGGTTGCAGAAAGAGTAACCTGGGTAGAATTGGGATCTGTAACCAATACTTCGAGATTAAGTTGTTCTCCTGCTGTTATACAGGTGTCTGTTGTTGTGTGAATTTCAGGAGGTTGATTGTTACATGCAGCAATAGAAACCTGCATGTCTCTAATCATAGATCCGATCAATACTCCATTTCTGAACTCTTTGATTTGAATAGCGATATTATATTCTCCAACTATCTGAGGAGCATCCCATATGAGTTCTCCTGTTACTGGGTTTATTGATATGGAGTTTGAAGCTGAAGGCAATGTGTATCCGGGGATATTCTCACCATCATAACCTTTACACGAAATCAACTCATAGGAGAGACTATCTCCATCTATATCATAAGCTCCCGGATTATGATAAAAGGGGATATTAACACATCCATTATCAATGGGTGGATTTAGCAATACCGGTGAGCTGTTCATTCCTAAAAAAGGATTAATTATCAATAGGTTGTCAATAAAAAATGGAATATTGACAGAGTTTGGGATATTGATCACTCCGGCATTTCTGTTAGGATCTTCAAAAGTGATATGATACGTTCCCATAGATGAGTAAGTATGATTCGTAATATAAATATTTTTACTGATATCGTTACCCAGATTAATCTTTTGATCTCTATCTATTAAGGTATTGGTTCCATCTCCCCATAACACTTCAATCTGTGGTCTGTCTGCAGGGCTTGGAGTGTATGTATAAGTGACAATTGTAAATTCAAAAGTTAACCCACTTAAATGACGATAAGTGATTTCTCCGGCTCTGTTATGTGTGGCAAAGAGAGGAAATGAACTTATGATCAGGAAAAAGAGTAGCAGTCTGAATTTCATGTAAGATCTTTTTAAAATAAAGATAACGCAAAAATATAAAAAAAATTGGTGTACTTTTGCACCCCTAAATAAATAAAAAAAACAACCCAATTATGAATATCATAGAACAAATCAAAGAGAATGCCAAAAAGGCAAACAAAACTATTGTACTTCCTGAAGGTGAGGAAGAGAGAACATTAAAAGCGGCAGATATTGTCTTAAAAGAGGGGTATGCACATATCGTTTTACTAGGGAATACTGCACTCATAGAAAAGCAAGCCAAAGAATGGGGATTGACTCACATCTCACAGGCTACCATTATTGATCCTATTTCCAACCCGAGAAAACAGTATTATGCTGAAATGTTATGTGAAATAAGAAAAAGCAAAGGGATGCAAATGGAAGAAGCATTACGTTTAGTTGAAGATCCACTTTACTTAGCTACACTATTAATAAAAAACAAAGAAGTAGATGGGGAAGTTGCAGGTGCCAAAAATGCTACAGGGGATGTTCTTCGTCCTGCTTTTCAAATAGTAAAAACCTTGCCAGGTGTATCTGTTGTGTCCGGTGCGTTCATTATGGTATTCAAAGACAAAAAATGGGGTGATGATGGAATCATGGTGTTTGCAGATTGTGCGGCAACTCCAAATCCAAATGAAAGAGAATTAGCAGAGATTGCAGTTGTTTCAGCCAGAACGGCACAATCAATAGCCAAATTGGATCCAAGAGTGGCTATGTTAAGCTTCTCAACAAAAGGTTCAGCCAAACATGAAATGGTCGATAAAGTTGTGAATGCCACCCGTATTGCTAAAGAGATGGCTCCGGATTTAAAAATTGACGGTGAGTTACAGGCTGATGCGGCAATTGTACCCAGTGTAGGCGCGTCTAAAGCTCCGGGTAGTGAGATCGCAGGAAGAGCTAATGTATTGGTTTTCCCAACATTAGAAGTTGGGAACATCGCTTACAAGCTGGTTCAACGTATTGCTGAAGCAGAAGCTGTTGGTCCAATTATGCAAGGTATGGCAGCTCCAATCAACGATCTCTCCCGCGGATGTTCCGTGGATGATATTGTGAGTCTGGTTGCTATAACTGCTTGTCAGGCTACTATATAACAGATCTTATAATTTAACAACTCCATTTTCAGTGAGTTGATATAATGCGCCACTCTCTACACAAGTGGCGCGTTTTTTTTCGTCAAATAACAACTTGTGGCCAAATTCACTCACCCAGCCTGTTTGTCTGGCAGGATTTCCAACCATTAATGCATAATCCGGCACATCTTTGGTAACAACACTTCCTGCTCCGATAAAAGCAAATTTTCCAATGGTATTTCCGCATACTATTGTTGCATTTGCCCCAATTGTTGCCCCTTTTTGAACCCATGTTTTTTCATATTGGTCTTTTCTCACTACAGCGCTTCTTGGATGACCTACATTAGTAAAAACCATAGAGGGTCCTAAAAACACATCATCTTCACATATAACCCCGGTATAAATCGAAACATTATTTTGGACTTTTACATTATTTCCTAAAACCACAAAAGGGGCTATCATCACATTTTGACCAATATTGCAACTTTCACCAATCGAAGCATTTGACATGATATGACAAAAATGCCATATTTTAGTCCCTTTCCCAATTTGACATCCTTCATCAATATATGAAGATTCGTGTACAAAGTATTCCATAATGTATATTTTAAAGTTTTAGCAAAAATAATAAAAATGTGATAATAAGCTAATGTGATAATTATTGGATATTTTATAATGAGTATATAAATGGTTAAAATACATAGAGGTTTTGTGTTTTTGTGTTTTGAAAAACGTTACTTTTGCAGATTCAAATACAAATACTATGGAAAAAAAACAAATAATTCCCAAATGGACCGATTCAGTAAGGTTAGTAAAAAGTGAAGATTTAAATCATCATGGGACCCTTTTTGCCGGCAGAACGGCAG
>JAEWUL010000099.1 GCA_023459435.1 Bacteroidota bacterium | reverse complement strand
ACTTCATTCCCTTAATAATTTTGTATCTTTGCAATAGAAAAACAAATTTCATTGAAAATGACTATCAAAAACTATGCTGCATTGATTTCCCGTGAGTTGGGAATTGCGGAACACCAGGTTAAGAACACTTTAGAACTCCTCAGTTCGGGAGCTACAATACCATTTATATCTAGGTATCGGAAAGAGATGACGGGAAGTTTGGACGAAGTGATTGTCACTCAAATCCGCGATTTAAACGAAAAGTGGGTTGAGTTAGACAAAAGGAGAGCCGTTATTATTGATTCGATAACGGAACAAGGGAAAATGACGCCCAAGTTACTGATACAAATCAACAATATCAATAGTTTAACTGAGCTTGAAGATGTTTATTTACCTTACCGGCCCAAGAGAAAAACCAAAGCGACCATTGCGATTGATAAAGGATTGGAACCTTTGGCTATTATCATCTATGATCAAAGCAAAGTAGATCTGAATGCAATTGCCAAAACGTACATCAATAAGGGAAAAGGGGTCACAAGCATAGAAGAGGCACTACAGGGAGCGCGTGATATCATTGCAGAGTGGATTTCAGAGGATATAAAAATCAGGGATCGTATCCGGAATCTGTTTATTAAGGAATCTGTTATTTACTCAAAAGTGGTGAAAGATAAAGAGGAAGCGGGTGCTAAGTTTGAGATCTATTTTAAAAGTCAGGAACCACTTTGGAAAGCGCCATCTCATAGGGTTTTGGCGATGTTACGCGGTGAAGAAGAGGGTGTTCTCCGAATTTCTATTAAACCGGATGAGGAGATCGCAGTAAAAATCATGCAACGGTTTACTGTAAAAGCTAATAATTCATGTACACCACATGTTTTAACGGCAACTGAAGATTGCTACAAGCGGTTATTGCAACCACAGATGGAGACTGAGATGCGCAAATATTACAAAGAGAAAGCTGATCGGGAAGCGATTGCTGTTTTTGGTACCAATCTTCGTCAGTTGCTCATGAGTGCGCCATTGGGACAAAAAACGACGTTAGCACTTGACCCCGGATTTAGAACCGGTTGTAAAGTGGTTGTTTTAGATAAACAGGGGAAACTGCTTCATCATGGCACCATATATCCCCATCCACCACAACAGGAATATAAAACCAGCTCAGATACTTTACAATGGCTCGTTAAAGAGTATAAAGTGGAAGCGATTGCGATCGGAAATGGCACGGCCGGAAGGGAAACCGAAGCTTTTGTGCAAAAGATCCCATTTCCACATCCTGTTTCTATAGTGATGGTGAATGAAAGTGGTGCATCCATATACTCAGCATCTGAAATAGCGAGAGATGAGTTTCCTGATCTTGATTTAACTGTAAGAGGTTCCATTTCAATTGGAAGAAGATTGATGGATCCTTTAGCAGAATTAGTCAAAATTGACCCCAAATCTATTGGTGTTGGGCAATATCAACACGATGTGAATCAGGCATGGCTTCAAAAAAGTTTACAGGAAGTTGTAGAAAGTTGTGTAAACTCAGTGGGAGTCGAAGTGAATACTGCCAGTAAAGAGTTGTTGTCATATGTTTCCGGGGTTGGTCCCTCATTAGCCAAAAATATTGTAGAATATCGCAATCAGAACGGACCATTTAGATCCAGAGATGCCCTTAAGAAAGTGCCTCGTTTTGGCGATAAAGCTTTTGAGCAAGCGGCAGGTTTTCTTAGAATTCATGGAGCACAAAACCCTTTGGATTACAGCGCTGTGCATCCGGAATCATACAATATTGTATTGGCCATGGCAAAAAAGTTAAAAACCGATGTGAAACAACTGATTTCCAATGAGGCTTTAAGGAAAGAGATCAAAATTCAAGAGTTTGTGACTGATAAAGTGGGAATACCAACTCTAAAAGATATCATGCAGGAGCTGGCCAAACCGGGGAGAGACCCGCGGGAGCAGTTTGAACAGTTCGAATTTGACAAAAATATCAACTCCATCAACGATTTAATTATTGGGATGGTGGTTCCCGGCATTGTAACGAACATCACCAATTTTGGTTGTTTTGTCGATATTGGGGTGCATCAGGATGGGTTAATCCATGTGAGCCAACTCGCCAACAAATTTGTCAGTAATCCAAACGATGTAGTCAAATTAGGACAAAAAGTGCTGGTTAAAGTGACCGATGTGGATATAAATCGGAAGAGGATCAGTTTATCGATGAAAGAAACATAGTTAATAAGCTAATGAGATAATAAGCTAATGTGCCAATGTGTTGAAGGGTTAAATTCTTACATATTTCATGTATACATTATAAAATACAATTTTCTCAATAAAAAATTAATATTCCATAACCTGGAAAAGCTATAACCAAAATAGCATACAGATGACGCTGATTAAACAGATGACCACAGTTTTATTTGTAATAAAAATTTTTAATTGATTTTTGAAAATATGAATTTTATTACTGTTGTATTTTGATTTTATAGAGAACCCTTTTAAATTATGTGATTTTGACTAAATTAATCTGCGTAAATCTGTTTAATCTGTGTCATCAGCGTGCTATAAAAAACTAAACTAAAATGATTTTTTTAATTTTGAGCCAAAAAATCCAGGGATATCAAAAATAAGGACTAAAACTTTATCATACCATTATCATCCTCTGGATTAGGTTGTTTGTTGATTTTGGGTGCTTTATAAGAATTAAATCTGTAAGTTATCCCTAACCATAGTTTTCTGGTTTCACTTTTACTGGTGTTATCTAGTGAATAGACTAGATTATCTGAATGGATTACCCATTTTTGAGTATTTAAAAGATCGACAATGGAGAGTTGAATCCATAATTTATCACCCCATAGTTTTTGTGTATAGGATATGTTAAAGTAATAGATATCTTCAATATTAAATTGGGGCATTTGGATCGGAGCGTTGTAAACGGCTGCGAATTGAAACTCCCCTTTTCCCCAAGGATTTAGGTTAAGTTTAAGATTTCCTTTCCAGGAAAAATTGTTCGAGGAAAGATCCACTTCATTATAGACCCCTGTAGTTTGTGTATAGAAGAGAGAGAGTTCTATTTGAAAATAGATTCTTTTGTTGGGAATAATTTTTAGATCAAGATCTGATCCGTTTTTAAACTGTTTGTCGCCATTAACGTAAGTTATGGCTAATTGATTATCATTAGAAAGAAGAGAGACCTGGGTGATAAACCGTTGTGTAATGCTAGAATAAAGATTCAAGTTAAAAATGAATCTTTTATCCACGAAGGAGAATGATAATTCAGCTTTATCAATCACTTCAGGTTGCACATTTTTATTACCTGTTTCATAGGTAAGTTGGTCAATCAAATTGATGTACGGATTTAGTTGTGGGTAAGTGGGTCTGGTAATTCTTCTGTTGATTTGAAATACGAACTGGTTATTTGGATTTAATTGGTATTTTAACATTAAAAAAGGGAATGGGGAAAGATATTGGTAGGAATTGGTATCATTGAGAGTGAGTTGAACAAGTTCAGAATGGTTATATTCGATTCTTGCGCCCACTTTTAAGAACAATCTTTTGGACAAGGAATCTGAAGCCATCAGATACGCAGAAGCAATTTGCTCTTTGTGTTGCAAATCATTGCTATACTGTGTGTTAAAAATCCATTGATTCTCTAGTAAATCTAAATCAAAAAAGGCATATTGAAAGTCATTCCATCTATAAAACCATTTAACTCCCATTTCTACTTTGTCGATTTTACCGATAGAATTAAAATAGTCAACTTGAATAGAGGCATTTGTTGGGGCACCTCCACCGAAAGATTTCTGAATCAGAAGGTCTTGATTATAATACTCCGCTGGTCTGTTCCCTTTGATCCGAGAAAATGAGATCACAGAAGAGAGTTCGTGTTTCTTTTTCACAAATACTTTTTCAAAAGTGAGGGCTGAGTAGAACGTTTTTCTTTGAAAAGAGATCAAATTTCTCCTCAAGTAACTACTTTCGGTGGAATCGATTTCTTGTTCTCCACGAATGTTTTGAATTTGATCTATTGTAGGAAAGGAGGTATTTAAACTCAAAGAGATTTGTTCTTTCGGGGACCATTTATAGTTAAAAAAGAGACTTGCCTGATGTAAATATTGAATTTTTTTATTATGTATGATTTGATTTACTGAAATATCATTTGATTTAATCTCTCTAAACAACACACTATGAATATCTTCTGGGTTATAATTTCCATAATATTGAAACACCAATGAATATTTAGGTTTGGCAAGATTTAATTGTACGCCACCATTGATTTGAAATGGGATACCGATTTTGAGTGAGATCTCTCCACTAAGACCAGAGACCATGTTTTTTTTAGAAACAATATTGATGATTCCCCCGGTTCCTTCTGCATCATATTTACTGTCAGGGGTAGTAATAATTTCAATACTTTCCAATGAACTTGCGGAGGTTGTTTGTAAAAAAGAGGAATTTACAGGGACCCCATCAAACAAAATTAAAATATTAGCATTTCCTCTAATATACACATTTCCTGATTCATCTATAGAAACGCCAGTTTGTTGCTTTATAATATCCAATATTGACCCAGAGAGACCTTCAGGAGCGTCTTTCACATTTAGGATTGTTCCTTGTTCTGTTTTGGAGCTATAAATTTTAGATGTTGAGATCTCCACTCCCTCAATGGTATTATAGAGGGGTTGAAGAAGAAAGGGTTTTTTAAAAACAATATTTTCGTTTTGTATTTCCAGTTCAAATTGTACTTTTTTATACCCCATAAAATTGATCTTCATCAAATAGAATCCTTTAGGAATATTGTTCATTTTAAAATTACCAGAAACATCCGAAACCACACCGTTATACAAATTGGAGTCTGGAAGGTGATAAAAAACCACAGAAGCATAACTAACGGGAGCTTTAGAAAGAGAGTCAATTATAACACCAGAGATGGAAAACGGTTTCTCTTTTTGCGCAAATGCAGTAAAAAGAGAAAAAAGGAGGATCGTTAAAAATGTTTTTTTGCTACTCATATCAAAAATTTAAGGGTGCAAAAGTAATGAAATTTGTACAATAAAAACAGGTTGGGGTTCATGCGTGCAGGGCTAAAGCATTAAAAATGTGACAAACTAAACAATACGCTCACTAACTTAGTTTAAAATGACTTAAATAATTGAAATACAAATAGTTATCAACAATTTATGTAAGTTATTAACAATCAGATAGATAGATGAATTTTGTATTAAAAAAAATAGTATATTTGCTTATTAATCAACTAAATAAAGCAAATTATGAATTCAAATTTTTTAAATTTTTTCAATGAAATTGAAGATCATCGTATCGATAGAAAGAAACTTCATCCACTCATCAATATTATTGCTATTGCAATTGGTGCTGTGATTTGTAAAGCAGAATCATGGGAAGATATCCATCAGTTTGGTTTGGCAAAAAAAGAATGGTTTGAGAAGTTTTTAGATCTTAAAAATGGGATCCCTTGTAGTGATACATTTAGGCGTTTTTTTACAGCGTTAGATCCCCAAAATTTTGAGGAATGTTTTCTGAAATGGACATGTTCTTTAGTTAAAAAGATTGAAAATGAAACAATTAACATTGATGGAAAATCAATCAGAAGAGCTAATAGAATGAATGAAAATAATCCAATTCATATTGTTAGTGCATGGGCAAGTGAGAATGAAATTGTTTTAGGACAGATTAGAGTTAGTGAAAAGAGTAATGAAATTACAGCCATCCCTGACTTATTGGATGCTCTTTTTATATCAGGAGCTGTTATTACAATAGATGCTATGGGCTGTCAAAAAGATATTGCTGAAAAAATAGTAGATAAAGAAGCTGATTATATCCTTTCTCTCAAAGAGAATCAACCTAATCTTTATGACGATGTTGTTAGAAGTTTTGATCATAATGTAAAATCCGAAATAATTGAAACTGAAGATTTTGGACATGGGCGTATAGAAAATCGCAAATACTATATATCCAATAATTTAGACTTTATTCATGACACAGATTATTGGAAAAATTTACATTCAATCATTAAAGTAGTGAGTACTAGAACCGACAAAAAAACATCAGTAACAACTTCCGAAACACGTTATTTTATATCTTCGTTAAAAGATCATCGAAGGATAGCTGGATCAACTAGATCTCATTGGGGTGTTGAAAATAAATTGCATTGGAGTTTAGATGTTTTATTTAATGAAGATAATAGTGCTAAAAGAGCAGGTAATTCCGCTCAAAACTTCAATATAATCAATAAGATAGCTCTAAATATAATAAAAAAAGATAAAGAAAATCCTTATTTTAAAGGAAGTGTAAATTCAAAAAGACTACGGGCAGGTTGGTCTGAAGAGCTTTTCTTTCATCTGATGAATTTACTATAATATTAGACAAAAACAATCTTCTTTCAGTTTATATCTACTTGATTTTCAACAAGTGCGGGTTTAATTTGCACTTTTGTACCAAATTTTAAGTAAAAACAGATATTTAAATCGATTTTTTTTGAAATGGCTCCGAACTTGAAACTTGAAGCATCTCATTCACTTATCGTTATATTTTTAATGCTTTAGCCCTGGTTCATGTGTTCAAGTACTCCATTTTTCATTATAAATGTTACTTGTTACTTGTTATCTGTTAGATTATTTAGTATTTTTGCAAGTTAAAAACTAAAAAACACTTAATGGAAACCGATAAAAGACTCATTGCTTTTAAAAGATTACTCGATATTATGGATGAACTAAGGGTTAAATGTCCCTGGGATAGCAAACAAACATTTGAGAGTCTTAGATATTTAACCATTGAAGAAACCTATGAGTTATCCGATGCCATCATAGACAAACAGTATGAAGATATTGGAAAAGAGCTGGGAGACATGATGTTACATATTGTTTTTTATGCTAAACTGGGTCAGGAACAGAATCTATTTGATATCGAGACCGTTTTAAATGGGATTTCTGAAAAACTGATCCGAAGACATCCTCATATTTTCAGTGATGTAAAAGTACAAAGCGCTGATGAAGTAAAAGAGAATTGGGAAAAGATAAAGTTAACTGAAGGGAACAGATCTGTTTTAAGTGGGGTTCCGAAATCGTTACCTGCTATGGTTAAATCATACAGGATCCAGGAAAAAGCCAGAGGAGTAGGGTTTGATTGGGATCATGTGGATCAGGTGTGGGAAAAAGTGATGGAAGAATTAGATGAATTTAAAGCAGAAGTATCACAGAAGAGTGAAAGAATTGAGGATGAATTTGGTGATTTATTGTTTGCTTTAATCAACTACGCACGTTTTATCAATGTAAATCCAGAAGATGCACTCGAAAAAACAAATCGCAAGTTTATACAAAGATTCATGCATATTGAAAACAGAGCGAAAGATATAGGCAAATCTATTACAGATATGGATCTTAATGAGATGGAAAAGTATTGGCAGGAGGCAAAAGCGGATTACAAATAAAGACAAAAAATATGGCACATATTCACGATTTTTTCAATTTAATCAACCAGTATCTATGGGGGTGGCCTATGATCATTTTACTTCTAGGAACACACCTTTTTCTAACTATTATTTTAAGATTTCCTCAAAGAAAAATTTTCAAAGCAATCAGACTTTCTTTCAAAAAAGATGATTCAGAAGGTGATGTATCCCAATTTGGAGCATTAGCCACTTCTTTAGCTGCAACTATTGGAACAGGTAATATTGTTGGAGTTGCCATTGCCATCAGTTTGGGTGGACCAGGAGCTGTGTTGTGGTGTTGGTTAACGGGTGTTTTTGGTATTGCCACAAAATATGGTGAGGGTTTGTTAGCCGTAAAATACCGCCAAAAGACATCTGATGGCACCATGTTGGGTGGACCGATGTATGCTTTAGAAAAAGGACTGAATATGAAATGGTTAGCTGTATTATTTTCCATTTTCACCGTATTGGCCTCTTTTGGCATTGGGTGCACCATACAATCCAATTCTATTGCTATACTTCTTCACGATTCATACAAAATACCAACCTATTTAACGGCGATTATCCTTACAACATTTACAGCAGCAGTGATTTTTTTCGGAGTAAAAGGGATTGCCAGCTTTTGTAAAGCATTGGTTCCTTTTATGGCCATTTTTTACATCCTTGGATGTTTAACCCTTTTAGCCATGAATTGGACTTTTGTTGACGACGCCATTATTTTAATTGTGAAATCAGCTTTTAATCCGACAGCTGCAGGGAGTGGTTTTATTGGTGCTACGGTGATGATGGCAGCCCGGATGGGTATCTCCAGGGGGCTGTTTTCAAATGAATCAGGGATGGGCTCTGCACCCATTATTGCAGCAGCTGCCAAAACCAAAAATCCGGTCAGACAAGCCTTAGTATCATCCACAGGAACATTTTGGGACACTGTTGTGGTATGTGCATTAACCGGCATTGTTCTAGTAACTTCCATCATCGCATTTCCCGATATTGATCACACTTCCGGAGCCAAATTAACCAATGTGGCCTTCTCCAAACTCCCATTTTTCGGAAAGCATATTCTTTCCATTGGGATTTTCACCTTTGCATTTTCCACTATTTTAGGATGGTCCTATTA
>JAEWUL010000098.1 GCA_023459435.1 Bacteroidota bacterium | reverse complement strand
GACTTTAGACTTTTTTACCATTTTCCGTCGAAGGTGGTCCAGATAAAGTCGCCGGTTTCCCATGCTTTTGTAACGGCCTGGTTTCCACATTTATTGCTGTAGTCGGTTAAGAAACGGACTGCTTGTTCTTTTTTCCCTTCATTGATCATTTCGAGTGCTTGTTTTTCGATAATTTTTTGGTTGTTTAAAAATTCTGTTTCCATAGGGATCCAAGCCTGATCAATAACGGGTTTCATGTCACCCCAGCGCTGGCAAGCGATCGTACCTAATCTATTGAACGCCCACCAGGCAGCTTTATTGCTAAATCCGGTAGCACGCCCATCGGTTTTATAAGTTTCAGGAAGATCTGATATCGATGCGTAAAAGGGAACATAAATGGAAGAGGCCACATTATCTAAAGCAAACCAGCAAACAGGGCCCACCTCATCAGGTAGGAAAGAGCGACATTGTAAAATGGTTGCATAAACGGTAAAGTGCACAGCAATAGCGCGTTCTCCTCTCCAATGCCAGCCACCATTGATTTTATGTAATTTTAATTCATCCCCTTTCATAAAAGGGTTCGCCAAAGGGGAGATCACGGTTTTCCCTTCTTTATCGGTTACGGTTAGCGTTTTTCTCATATCGTATTCGGTGCCTTCGTAGTAATCTCTGAATATGGACATCAATTTAGCTGTAGTGATTAACGAATCCGGTTTCACAGAAAAGGGGTAATTTTCAGCATTTGGATCGAGTTTAAGAGAAGGGGCCACCAAGTCAAAAACTCTCCATTCACGGCGGCGACAGGCCAGCATGGCTCTACTTTCAGGGGCATAAACGTATGCAAAATTAAATGGCCCTTTGGTTTTATTCCACCAACCATGCTCTTCAGCAACAGCATAAATATTATCTGAAGCCATGAAGAAATCTTTATTTTTTAAATCAATTTCCCGAATTGTGGATGCATTTGCATTGACAGACACATGATCATCAGGAACTCTTTGAGCAACCCAAACTGCACCCATTTTCCCTTTACCGGGGCCCACGATTTCGAGGTGCCAGACCTCATTTTTATCGGCAATGGTTAGGGCTTCACCTCCATCTATCCAACCATACTTTTTCAACAGATCACCAGCAACGGTTATGGCCTGACGAGCCGTTGAACATCTTTCCAGAATGAGCTGACACAATCTCTGACAATCGATTAAGCCGGAGTCAGATTGGAGTTCTGGACGTGGGGAAAAAGTGGATTCTCCGATGGCCACTTGCTTTTCATTCATACAAGGGTATGCGGAGTTAAAATACTGAAAGGTATAAGGCACCTGAGGGATAGATCCCACTTCAATATTTTCGTAATGAGCCATTTTCCCAAACTCATCTTTCCCATTTTGTCTTTTGAACATTTTAACTACAGAGCCAGCAGAGTGATTTTGAGCGGGGACAACCGTAATATTGGTTCTTGTTCTGTGGCTATCATCGGTATGGGATGTATATACGGAGCCATCTGCAGATGCTTTGCGACCGACGGTGATGCTGGTACACTCCATCAAACCGCTGATCTCATAATCCAGGTTGTCTTGAGTAAAAGCTTGAAATATAGTCAGAAACGACAATAGTAGGATTGAAAAAAATGGTTTATTCATAGGTTAAAAATTTTACAAAAGTACAAAAAAAGATCATATTATAAGGATTATGATCAAAAGTGAAAGACGATATAGTGAAGAGTTTGTGGGATAGATACCGGAACCCACAAATCATAATGTAATATTTTTTAAAAAATGGTACTAACCATTTAAAATCGAAAATGTAGTATGGGATGAATCCAAATAATAAAAAAAACATGTACATTTGCGGTTTCATTTTTTGGTTTTAAAAACAAAACAATATTAAATTAAATAATTATGAATCAAATGATTGGGGTTAATCCCCCTAGACGTGAATCAGGTAGTAGAAAATTTTGGAGAATCGTATTAGGCTCAATGTTAGGCTTCTTCTTATCTTCAATAGTTCTATCCATATTATCATTGGTATTCTTTTTTGGAATTGTAGCGAGTATCTCTTCTTCACCTACGCCCTCTGTTTCTGATAATTCCATATTAAAGTTATCTTTTAGTACAGCTATTGCTGAACGGGGAGAGGAGAATCCATTTGAAAATACTGCATTTGAAAATTTTTCCAATTCAAATGTAGGATTGGATGATATCATCAAAAGTATAGATCATGCTGCCACCAATCCAAAAATTAAAGGGATAAGTCTTGAATTATCTACTGTAATGGCTAGTATGGCTACTTTAGAGGAGATTTATATGGCTCTCGAACGGTTCAAGGAATCGGGGAAATTTATATATGCTTATGGCGATTTCTATACTCAAAAAGGGTATTTTATTTCAACGGTTGCGGATAAGATTTATTTGAACAGACTAGGATCCGTTGATTTTAAAGGGATTGCGTTTAAAACGATGTTTTTTAAAGGGTTGCTCGAAAAGTTAAATGTGGATGTTCAGGTGGTTAGGCACGGGACGTTTAAAAGTGCTGTGGAACCCTTTATTTTAGATAAAATGAGTGAAGCCAACAGAGAACAAATCACGTCCCTTTCAAAAGATATGTGGAGCGTAATCGTAAATCAAATCTCTAAAGCCAGAAAAATATCTGTTGATTCATTGAATATTATAGCAGATAATCTTTTATCCAATACGGCTGAAACATCTCTTTCATTACGTATGGTGGACTCTATAGGTTATTATTCTACGTATGAAAACACTTTAAGAAATATGCTTGAGCTCAAATCAGACAAGAAGATCAATTATATTTCTGTCAATGACTACAGAAAAGGGATATCCCATGTTAAGAAAGAGAACAATATTGCCATTGTATATGCTGTGGGAGATATCGTAGATGGAACAGGAGATGAAACCAATATTGGATCAGTTACATTTTGTAAAGAGCTTCGTAAAGCGTATACCAATGATAAAGTTAAAGCCATTGTGATCAGAGTCAATTCCCCCGGTGGGAGTGCTTTGGCGTCTGAAGCGATTTGGAATGAAATTGAATTAGCTAAAAAATCGGGTAAAATCATCGTAACATCGATGGGGGATTATGCTGCATCAGGGGGTTATTATATTTCTTGTAATTCAGATGCTATTATCGCTCAGCCCACAACTTTAACCGGATCGATAGGTGTATTTGGATTGATCCCCAGTGTGCAAAATATGTTGAAGAATAAATTAGGAATCACTTTTGATGTTGTGTCTACAAACCAACATTCAGACTATGGTACCGGTAGATTGTTAAATGAATTTGAGCTCAACAAAATCAAAGTTACTATTGAAGATGTGTATTCATTATTTATTAATAGAGTAGCTGTCGGAAGAGGCCTCTCTGTTGAAGATGTGGATAAAATCGGTGAAGGTAGAGTATGGTCAGGTGTTCGTGCTGTAGAATTGGGGTTAGTGGATCAATTAGGAGATTTAAAAGTCGCCATAGCAAAAGCTGCAGAATTAGCCAAAATCACTGACTATGGAATTTTAGAATATCCATCTCGATCCAACTGGTTTGACAAAATGTTCAATACAAGCAGAGAAGCAAAAATGCAAATAGCTTTAAAAGAACAGTTTGGCGAACTCTATTTCGCTTTTGATGCCATGAAAGATATCCTACACTTAAAAGGAGTTCAAGCTCGCCTCCCTTTGGTGATTGATATAAACTAACGATGTTGTTAAGTGCATTTTACATATATCTATGGGTGATGACAGGAATAGCTGTCATCACCTTTATTGCTTTATATTACGTTAATGCAGGTTATGGAATTTTGATCTCTCAAAAGTGGGGAAAAACCATGAATAATAAACTGGCATGGTTCTTTATGGAACTGACCATCTTTGTTTTAATGCTGGTGATGTGGTTAAGTTCACCTTATCGATGGGAATTAGTGCCCATTGTATTTTTAATCATTTTCCAGACCCACTATTTACAAAGAGTCTTTATCTTTCCTTTTTTAATGAAAGGAAAGAGTCAGATGCCCATTGGGATTATGTTGATGGGGGTTTCATTCAATATACTCAATGCATTTATGCAAGGATACTGGATCTTTCATGTGGCGTATTTACCCGATTTTCCAGCGCTTTTTGTTCAGTATGGAACAGCATGGTTTTATTCAATTCCCTTTATTGCCGGAACTATTCTTTTCATCATTGGGTTTATCATCAATTTACATTCCGATTATATCATCAGGCATTTAAGAAAAGACTCCAGTGATACGAAACACTACTTCCCAAAAGGGGGGCTTTTTAAATATGTTACAAGTGCCAACTATTTTGGAGAACTTATAGAGTGGCTTGGGTTTGCGATACTTACCTGGTCTGTTTCCGGACTTGTATTCTTTATATGGACTTTTGCAAACCTTGTTCCTCGTGCTCATTCTATTCATAAACGGTATAGGGAAGAGTTTCCGGAAGAGTTTGAAGGAAAAAATATCAAAAGAGTTATTCCATGGATATATTAAAAAAGTTATAGAAGAAAAATTTGTATTTTTGTCAGTTCATTATTAATTAATCAATACTTAATCAATAAAAAAAAAGATTCAATGAAAAAAATTACGTTATTTATTAGTTTGTTACTATCCATTTTGATGGTTAAAGCAGATGAGGGGATGTGGTTGTTGACGCTCCTCAACAAGAATATGAGTCAAATGCAATCTATGGGGTTAAAATTAACTTACCAGGATATTTATGATATCAACAACAGTAGTATTAAAGATGGGGTTGTGATTTTTGGAAGGGGTTGTACTGGTGAAATCATCTCGAAAGATGGTTTGTTGTTAACCAATCATCATTGCGGATACGGTAACATTCAAGCCTTATCTTCTGAAGAGAATAACATTTTAAGAAACGGATTTTGGGCAAAAACTCGTCAGGATGAACTCCCATGCGAAGGATTGACGGTAAAATTTTTAATTAGAATGGAAGATGTAAGTGAATATCTTCTTACAGGATTAACAAATGATATGACTGAAGATGAAAGAAATGATACCATTGATCAACGCTCCAAAATATTAATATCCGATAATTCAGAAAAAGGGAAATTTGATGTACGGATTGCGAATATGTTCAATGGAAATGCATATTATATGTTTATTTATCAAGAATATAAGGATGTTAGATTGGTTGGAACTCCCCCTAATGATTTAGGGAAATTTGGTGGGGATACCGACAATTGGATGTGGCCTCGTCATACCTGTGACTTTTCTATGTTCAGAGTTTATACCGATAAAGAGGGAAATCCAGCTTCCTACTCCCCTGAAAATATCCCATTGAGTCCAAAATTCTTTTTCCCTATCTCATTAAATGGAATTCAAGAGAACGACTTTGCCATGATTATGGGTTTTCCTGGAAGAACGGATCGTTATTCCAGCTCTTATGGTGTAAAAATGAGCACAGAACAACAAAATCCTGTAATCATTAATGCCAGAGGTAAAAAGTTGGAGATCATCAATAAATACAGACAATCTAATACAAAAATTGATATTCAGTATGCTTCAAAAGCTGCTTCCATCTCAAACTATTGGAAATATAGTATTGGTCAGAATGAACAAATTATTAATAATCGAGTAATAGACAAAAAAGTAGCCATTGAAAATAGATTCCAGGAATGGATTAAAGCAAACGGGAAAGAGACTGAATATGGAACTGTAATCTCCGATTTTCAAAGGATTTATGGAGAGATGACCAAATATGAAAAGATGAGAGTTGTATATCGTGAAGCGATCTTTTCAGGAAGTGAATTGTTTACAATGTGGAATTTATGTTCAAATATGTACCCTTATCTTAATGATAAAGAGATCGATAAAGAATCCAGAGAATATAGAAGATTTGAGAATTTTGTTGCGAGCATGCCGGAAAGAATCAACAAGTTTTTTAAAGATTACAATGTGGAAGTGGATAAAAAGGTGGCAGCAGCCATGTTTGAATATTACTATAACGAAACAACACCTGATCAAAGACCAGAGTTTTTCAATAAAGCCGTAGCAAAATACAAAATGAATTTTACTAAAATGACAGAAGATCTATTCAAAAAATCTATTTTGGATGATCAGGATGCATTATTGGCATTTGTTAAAAACCCCACAGCAAAAGTGTTGGATAAAGATCAGATCTTCCAATGGTTTGAACAACTATACGATTTTTACCTTCAAAAAATGGAGCCATTAAATGAACAATTTACTGCATTATCCAGAACCAACAGAATTTTTATGAAAGGGATTATGGAGATGCAACCTGAAAAGTTATTTTATCCTAATGCAAACAGCATGATGAGGTTAACTTACGGTAAAGTAGGTGGATACGAAATGAAGGATGCCGTTACGGCACGTTATTACACAACTTTAGATGGTTTAATTGCCAAAAACAGACCAGGTTCCTGGGAATTTAATGTGCCTAAAAAGATAATAGATCTATATAATGCCAAAGATTTTGGACCTTATGCAGATAAAAATGGGAAACTGGTAACATGTTCCTTAACCAATAATGATATTACAGGTGGAAACTCAGGAAGTCCGGTTATTAATGCCAAAGGACAGCTGATCGGATGTGCTTTTGATGGCAACTGGGAAGCAATGAGTGGAGACATCTTTTTTGAAACACAATTACAAAGAACAATAGCAGTTGATATTCGGTATGTTCTTTTTATTGTGGATAAATTTGGAGATGCCAAACATCTGATTGATGAAATGACCATCGTAAAAGATTAACCAATGATATCTAAACTTAGTGATACCTATTTTGATAAGATGGTGGCTATACGCCGCCATCTTCATCAATACCCAGAACTATCAGGAGAGGAGCAAGAGACAGCAAATTATATCACTAAAGTTTTGGATCAATTAGGACTTTCATACCAAAAAGGTGTTTCAGGTCATGGAATTGTAGCTCACTTATCAGGGGCGTTACCTGGAACCCGTTGTGTAGCATTGCGGGCAGATATGGATGCATTACCCATCCAGGAACAAAGTTCAAAGCCCTATTGTTCCCTCCATAATGGTGTTATGCATGCATGTGGACACGATTTCCATACGGCCTCTCTATTAGGCGCATTGATGATTCTTAATGATATGAGAGATCATTTTGGAGGAACCATTAAAGCAATATTTCAACCTTCTGAAGAAAGATACGAAGGGGGTGCACCTTTTATGATCGCAGATGGCGTGTTGGAAAATCCTAAAGTGGATACCATATTTGGATTGCATGCAGATACAGCTTTAAGAGCCAATCATGTAGGATTTCGCCCAGGTAAATATATGGCTTCTACTGATGAGATCCATGTTACAATCATTGGAAAAGGGGGGCATGCAGCTATGATCCATGAAGTGATCAACCCGATTCCTATTGCTGCCCGACTTTTATTGAAATGGGAAGAGGAGATTGATAAGATGAAACCAACAGACACCCCTTTTGTGCTCAATTTTGGCAGATTGATCGCGGATGGAGCCAATAATATCGTTCCTGAAAAAGCATTTCTTTCAGGAACTTTAAGATTGTTTGATGAGACAAAAAGAGCGTTGATTTTAAAAAGGATAGAAGAAGTTGCGATCCAGATCTGTGATCAATACAACGCAAGGTGTATTGTGGATATCAGACATGGATATCCCATGTTGGTGAATGATCCTGATGTAACTCATAAAGCGATAGAGATTGCTGAAAACTTTCTGGGGAAAGAGCAGGTCCTCTCATTAGCAATGAGAACAACAGCAGAAGATTTCAGTTATTATTTACAAAAAGTGCCGGGAACATTTTTTAGAGTGGGTGTTGCCAATCCGGAAAAGAATCTGATCCATCCTTTACACTCCAGTAACTTTGACATTGACGAAGAAGCTTTACGTACCTCTTCTCAGATGTTTGCAAAATTAGCCATTGATTTTTTGAAACATTAGAAAGAGAACTTCTCTGTTACCGGAATTTTACATCAAAACGATTAGAATAAGTATTGTTTTTTTTAATACTTTTGTAAGTTCATTATGATATGAATTAAAACGAATGTATATGAAAAGAGGAGTTATATATTTTATCATAGGTGTAGTTTTATCGTCATTTTTTATGATAGCTTGCCAGTATAATGATGGAGATGCTGATGCTTATGGTGTTATTGAAGCAAAAGAGATCACGGTTTCATCAGAGGTTAATGGGTTGTTGCTCCATTTTCCTGTGGAAGAGGGATCTGCTTTTTCTGAAGGTGATCCGTTAGGTTTTATTGATACAACACAATTGTATTTACAGATTATGCAACTCAATGCATCCATCAATGCAGCTTTAGCTAAAAGACCCGATATGCCCATTCAGATTAGATCCCTTCAGGATAAAATGGAAACATTAGAAAATGAAAAGTTGAGAATAAAAAATCTTATTTCTGCTAATGCCGCATCTACACAGCAATTAGATGAAATAAATGCCGAAATAAACATCACTCAAAGTCAAATAGATGCCATAAAATCAACACTCAGTACAACCAATAATTCAATATTGGAAGAGGTTGAAGCAATCAGATACCAAAAATTGCAGCTCCAGAGTGCTCTGTCAAAATGTTTTTTAAAAGCACCCATATCCGGTACCCTCATGAAAAAGTATATAGAAGAGAATGAATTGGCTTATCAGGGGAAACCTCTTTTCAAAATGGCAGATTTATCCCAAATGTATATCAGAGTTTATGTGACAGAGGATCAATTATCTAATATTAAAATTGGACAAAAAGCAGAAATCAGGATTGATCAACAAGCAGGCGAACATAAGAAATTTACAGGAGTAATCTCATGGATATCCCCAAAAGCAGAATTTACACCCAAAATGATCCAAACCAAAAAGGAAAGGGTAAATCTGGTATATGCTGTTAAAGTAAATTTTATTAATGACGGGAGTGCCAAAATAGGAATGCCCGGGGATCTCATTTTTAAATAAGACAATGAATGTCATTCAGGTACAAGATTTAAATAAAAATTATGGTAAAGTAACCGCTTTATCAACTCTTACTTTTGAGATCAAAAAAGGGGAGATTTTTGGAATTATAGGTCCTGATGGTGCAGGAAAATCAACGCTTTTTAATATTTTAGCAACTCTTACGATTCCCACCTCCGGAAAAGTTACCATTTTAGACAAAGATATTTTAAAAGATTATAAACAGATTCGCAAAGAGATTGGGTACCTTCCGGGAACTTTTTCATTGTATCCCGACTTAACAGTTCAGGAGAATCTAACTTTTTTTGCCACCATGTATGGGAGTGGTATAAAAGATAACTTGCCGATGCTGATGCCCATCTGGAAGCAAATTGCTCCTTTCAAGAATCGGGAAGCAGGAAAACTTTCAGGAGGGATGAAGCAAAAACTTGCGCTATGTTGTGCCCTGATCCATAAACCAAAAATACTACTTCTAGATGAACCTACTACAGGTGTAGATCCTGTTTCCAGAAAAGAGTTTTGGGATCTGCTGGATAAAATAAAAGAGTATGACGTAACGGTAATCGTTTCAACACCCTATATGGATGAGGTAACCCGTTGCGAAAGAGTCGCTTTAATGCAGGAAGGAAAATTTATTACCGTTGATACTCCAACACATATTATGGACCAGTATAAAGGGCATCTATATGCTTTAAAGACAACTCAGTTGTTTAAACTACTCGAATTAATGCCCTTATTTGAACACAAATGTTCCTATTATCCTTATGGAGAATATCTTCATATATCATTTTATCATGATATAGAAACAATCTGCTCCCATTTTCTCCTTTTTTTGGAATATCATCAGATCAGTTTCGACCATTTTGGAAAGATAGATCCTTTACTGGAAGATTGTTTTATTGAACTTATTCAGGAGGAAAAAGATGTATAGTATCGAAGTAGAACATTTAACAAAAAAATTTGGCCATTTTACTGCGGTAAATGATATCACTTTTCAGGTCAAAAAAGGGGAGATTTTTGGTTTTTTGGGAGCAAACGGCGCCGGTAAAACAACAGCCATGAAAATGATGTGTGGCCTTTTACTTCCAACATCAGGTAAAGCCACCATTGCCGGTTTTGATTTAAAAACAGATTCAAAATCCATCAAGAAATGTATAGGTTATATGAGTCAACGCTTTTCCTTATACGATGATTTAACCATTTTTGAAAACATGATGCTTTTTGGGACTATTTATGATATCCCCAAAAAAGAACTAAAAGAGAGAATCAATCAGAGCTTAATGGAGTTAAAAATGAATGAGATTCAACATTTGTTGGTTCAGGATATTCCTTTGGGATGGAAACAAAGATTGGCTTTTGCCACAGCTTTACTCCATCATCCTCAAATTGTTTTTTTAGATGAACCTACAAGTGGTGTTGACCCTATCGTAAGAAGAGAGTTCTGGAGTTTAATTTACAAGGCTGCATCAACAGGCATAACCATATTCGTAACAACTCACTACATGGATGAAGCTTCCTATTGTGAAAGAATCTGTATCATGGCTGAAGGTTCTGTTCAAGTGATAGGCCCCCCCTCAACACTTAAACAACAAATGGGAGTTCAATCTATTGACGATCTTTTTGTAAAATTTGTTAAAAGGTAAAAAGATGTTGGAATTGATTGCTATTTTGAGGAAAGAGCTGATACACATTTACCGGGATAAAGTATCCCTTTTTCTTGTTTTGGCAATGCCTTTGGTTCTCATTATCCTTTTTGGATTCACAATTAGCACCGAAATCAAAAATGCAAAAATTTCAGTGTATGATCAGTCTCAGGATATGTTCTCCAAAAGATTAATTGAAAGCTTTAGTTCCTCAGGATATTTTAAAGTGGTAAATCTTCCGCATAGTATTGAAGAGATTCATGATGACTTCAAAAATAAACATATTAAAGCAGCAATCATCATTCCTCAAAATTTTGAAAAATCTTTAGAAACAGATCAAAAAGTTTCCATTCAGGTGATTAATGATGTATCAGATATCAATGTTGCTTCTGTTTTAAATAACTATATGGAGTCCATCATATCCGGATTCGAAGAATTATTGAACACAGAACAATCAAATGGGTCTCCCGGTATATCCGTTTCTATTCAGATGTTATACAATAGAGAGCTCAACAGCGTTTATATGTTTGTTCCAGGAATTATCACATTGATTATGATTATTATTACCGCATTAATGTCTTCCATCACTTTAGCCCGCGAAACAGAAACCAATACCATGAGAATGATGTTGATTACACCGGTAAAAAAAGTGTATATCGTTGTCGGTAAAGTAATTCCATATATGGGATTGTCATTATTGAGTACCATAATGATTCTGGGTATCAGTGTTTGGATTTTCAAGATGCCGATTGAGGGAAATCTGCTTCTTCTGCTCTTACTTTGTGTTGTATTTATGTTTACTGCTGCTTCTTTTGGATTATTAGTATCTTCCATCTCAAAAACTCAATTGGACGCCATGATGATCACCATGATGGGCCTTTTTTTACCCACCGTTTTATTATCCGGATTTCTTTTCCCTCTTGATAATATGCCTTACGTTTTTCAGGTCTTAGCTGCCATCTTCCCCGCGAAATGGTTCATCCTTGCTATTAAAGACGTCATGATCAAAGGGGCTACATTTACAGATATATGGCACTACCTGTTCATTTTAGTCGTTATGTCCATATTATTGCTCAGGTTTAGTATTTCACAAATTGATAAAAGGAGGAAAAGATGAGGGTGATCCTGATGTTAATAAGAAAAGAGTTTTTACAGGTAAAACGGAATAAACTGTTAATGTCTATTTTGATTGTTGCTCCTTTGGTTCAGTTCCTCATTTTCCCATTTACAGCTGATTACGAAATAAAGGTTGTGCAAATTGGTTATATTGATTTCGATCAGTCTACAACATCAAAATCGATTATCGAAAAATTTACGTATTCACCCTATTTTGTAAGTCATGGATTTATTGAATCCAGAGAAAAGGGGGAATTATTAATGATGCACGATAAAGTGGACTTTATTATTGAGATTCCAAGTCAATTTGAGAAAGAGATTATAAATGGGGGTGCACCTCAGATTGCCATCACTGCTAATGCGATTAACAGTGTGAAAGCGGGTATTGGAGCCGGATATATCAAAAATGTATTGCGTCAATATTTTGAAGAACAAACAGAGGGGAAAACGTATTCGAAAACACAAATGGCAGGTTTAGAATTGTGTCATATCTATTGGTATAATGAACGGATGAATTATAAAAATCTGATTGTCCCCGGTATTCTTGTTATTCTGGTTACGTTGATAGGAGCCTATGTTACAGCCCTAAACATTGTAAGGGAAAAAGAGATTGGAACCATTGAACAGATGAATGTGTCTCCGATTAAAAAATGGCATTTTTTGCTTGGTAAAATGATCCCATTCTGGATTTTGGGGATGGTGGAATTTATTATAGGTTTATTGTTAATGAAATTCATATTCGGCATCTCGGTACAAGGCAGTATAGGAGCTTTATTAATAGCGACTTCAATCTATTTGTTGGTGATGCTGGGGCTTGGGTTTTTTATCTCATTGGTTTCCAGAAATCAATTACAGGCAATGTTTATAGTGTTCTTCCTGTTTGTCGTTTTTGTTCTTTTAAGTGGCTTGTTTACCCCAACAGAAGGGATGCCACAATGGGCAAAATATATCAATTATGCGAATCCAATGTCCTTTTTCATGAACATTATCAAGTTAGTAGTAATGAAAGGGGGAGGATTTGCTGACATTCTGAAGGATATCATTACACTGTGCACAATGGCAGTGATCATAAATATAGCTGCCTTATTGAGTTATTCAGATAAAAAAAGAGGTTAATTATCTTCGCAGTTCAAAATTCTGACCTAAATATACTTTTTTAACATACTCATCAGATGCTAACTCTTCCGCTGTTCCTGCTTTAATTACTTTCCCTTCAAAAAGCAGGTAAGATCTGTCTGTTATCGAAAGTGTTTCATGTACATTATGGTCTGTAATGAGAATTCCAATATTTTTGTTTCGGAGATTGGAAACAATATGTTGAATATCTTCAACGGCTATAGGGTCAACACCGGCAAAAGGTTCATCCAAAAGAATAAATTTAGGATTTGAAGCCAGACAGCGTGCAATTTCAGTACGACGGCGTTCACCTCCCGAAAGGTTATTCCCCAGATTTTTTCTCACTTTCTCTAGTCTAAATTCACAAATGAGTTCCTCTAATCGCTCTTTTTGTTCATGCATCGACAAATCAGTAAATTCAAGGATCGCCTTGATATTATCTTCAACAGTAAGTTGTCTGAATACAGATGCCTCCTGAGGTAAATATGCGATACCTAATTTCGCTCTTTTATACATAGGTAAATTCGTAATTTCAGTATCATTCAGAAAAATTTGACCTGAAAATGGACGAATTAAACCCACTATCATATAAAATGAAGTGGTTTTACCAGCACCGTTAGGACCAAGAAGACCCACGATTTCACCTTGTTTAACATGAAAGGAAGCTTCATTAACTACCGTTCTGGTTTTGTATTTTTTGATAAGATTTTCTGTTCTGATTTGATAATCCATAGGGCTTCTTATTTTTCAGATTCCATTTTTATTCTTTCTGAAAGAATATCAACAAATTTTTGTAATGGAGATTTTACCATTCCCTGAAGGATAAATGGGATCTCAGCATTCAAGTCAATCCATAATTTTGAATTCGAAGAATCCTTCTCAATGTGAATGGATAATGTAATGGGGATATTTTTATCGTTTAATGCTTGAAAACGAACAAGATTAAAAGGATTTTTTTGAACAATCTCGATTTTAAAATCAGCTATGTTTTTCATTGAAAATTTACAATAATCTTCAGTAGCTTCAAAATCAGTTATATCAGGAGGTAGATATTTGCCAAAATGGGAACAATTGGAGACTAACTGGTAGATTTTTTCATCACTGCATTGGATCAGAGTCTGTTCACTTCGTATTTGCATAGTACTTTTTTTAATGAACTGCAAAAATACAAAAAGTTATCTGATGAAAAACACTCCCGGTCCGGATAAAGTAAAAGTGGTTTTTATTTGTTAAAAAATGGTGATTCTCAACTTCTTAAATTAAAAAATATCCTTTTTTGATCTAAATATTGCACGTATAAGAAAAAAAAATCTCTAGAACCATCAAAATAATATCAAATTTATGAAAAAAAATGTGTTTTTTTTTTGGAGTTTAAGAAAAAATGATTATTTTTGACAAAATTTTCTAACTAAACAAAAGTGAATATGAACGACCAA
>JAEWUL010000097.1 GCA_023459435.1 Bacteroidota bacterium | reverse complement strand
TGGCAAAAATACAAAATACTTCGATACAACTTTTTATATGGGCTTCGTTATATCAAGAATAAATTCTATTTTTGTAATCTTACACTTTTTATAATATTGATGTTGTTTCGTTATGAAAATATTAATTATTGAAGATCAGATTGACTTACTGCATTCGATTCAGGATGCATTATCACAAGAGAATTTTAATTGTGAAACTGCAGATACGAAAAAGAAAGCGGAATATAAGATTTACACTTTTGAATATGATATTCTAATTGTGGACATCAATTTACCTGATGGTTCGGGGTTGGAGATTGTTAAACAGATGAAGAGGTTAAATAGTCGTGTGGGTATTATGATTATCTCTGCCAGAAATGCCATAGACCAGAAGATTGAAGGGTTGGAGTTGGGCGCAGACGATTATATTACCAAACCGTTTGATATGGCGGAGTTGATTGCTCGTGTTAAATCGTTGATTCGAAGACGTTTATTTAACGGTGAAGAAACGGTTAATTTTGGGAACATTACCATCAATACTTCTAAAAGAGAGGTTTATGTGGATGAACAGCTGGTAGAACTTACAAAAAGCGAATATCAGATTTTATTGTTTTTCTTTTCCAATCCAAATCGTGTTATCTCTAAAGAAACATTGGCAGAACACATCTGGGGTGATCATATGGATATTTCTGATTCTTACGATTTTATATATTCACATATGAAAAACTTAAGAAAAAAAATCGTCTCTAAAAATGTGGATGACCCGATAAAGGTGATCTATGGTATAGGCTATAAATTTGAAACGAACCGATAAATGAAACTTTTAACAAAAACAAATAGATTGTCATTCATCTGGATCATTCCTGTGATTATTATTGGAAGTATATTTTGTTACTACATGATCCAGTATATTGTATATGAGGAAGCTGATGAATATTTGAAGTATGAAATGAATAGAATTGTGGCATATCACAATGAATTTGAGGATCTTCCAGATAATCACTCTGTTGTTGCAGTGATTGATGACAAAAAATTTGACAAACCTCATTTTAAGGATACTTTAATTTTAGAAACAGAAGATAATGAGATGGTCCCTTATCGTGAATTATATTTCACTATTGAACACAAAGGGATTCATAAAACGATATTATTAAGGCATTTATTAGTAGGAAACGACGATATTTTTGAAGGAACGTTATGGATCATTTTAGGATTGATTTCGTTGATAACCATCGCATTTTTCCTGATGACCAGCTACACTTCTCAAAAAGTGTGGAAGCCTTTTTATGATACACTTCATAAAATCATACACTTCAAAACCAATGATCCTATTCCTGTTTTTGAAAAAACTACCATTGATGAGTTTAACAGTCTCAATCAAACCCTTGAGAATTTATTAACTAAAATCCAAAATGACTTTCAAAGAACCAAAGAATTTAATGAAAACGCATCTCATGAACTGCAGACTCATTTGTCTGTGATTAGAGCAAATGCCGAACTTTTACTACATGATGTTGATTTTAAAAACCATGTAACGATTCAGAAGATTCACCAAACAACACTCAAATTATCAAAAACTCAAAGTTCTTTGTTGTTATTAAGTAAAATTGGAAATCAGGAGTTTAGTAATCAGGATCGTGTTAATTTCAAAGAATCTATTGAGTCATCTTTAGCCCTATTTGAGGAGTTGATAGACATGAGAGAGATTCACGTTTCCCTTTCTCTAAAGGATTGTACGACTATTATGGATTCGGGGTTGGCGGAAATTATGATCAATAATTTGGTTAAAAATTCTGTAAAACATAATATTGCGAAAGGTTTTATCACTATTTCTACAAACCACGACAAAATTTGTATTGAGAATAGTGGGACCTATTACACTGATACTCCTGATCATCTTTTGGAGCGGTTTAAGATTGGAACAGAAGGGAATCTTGGGATTGGTTTATCTATTGTAAAACAGATTTGTGATCTATACCATTTTAAAATCTCTTATCGTATTTCTGAAAATAATATACACCAAATTGAAATTATTTTATAAATCAGGCATAAAATTCAGAATTTCTACAAAATCATAGTTTACTTTTGTCGTGTTAAAGATTGAAAACAATCAGGGAGGTTACTGAAAATCCTAAAAAAAAGAGTAAGAAAAAAATAAACTACGAATCATGAAAAAACTATTTTTAATTTTAACAACAATGATCCTTTTAACCGGATGTGAGAAAGAAACCATTATTCAAAGCAATCAGGTTCCACAAAAAATCAAGACCTATTTGGAAACCCATTTTATACAATATCCTGTTTTGCAGGTTTTGGAAGATAGAGATGGATTCACTTTAACATATGATGTCACATTACAACAAGGATATTTTCTTGAGTTCAATAGAAAAATGGAGATTGAGGAGGTTACAGGGAGCCAACCTATTCCTAATTCTGTGGTGCCATCAGGTATTTTGACCTATGTACAGACCCATTTTTCAGACCATTTGATACTATCCTGGGAGTTTAGTGACAGAATTCAGGAAGTGACCTTAGATAATGGGATGCAATTAGAATTTGATAAAGAAGGAAATTTTTTAAGAATTGATAACTAAAAAAACCATGAAAAAAATCATTTTGTTCATCATTGCAATATTGTTCATTTCTGTTGGTTATGGACAATATGTAGGGCCAAAAAGTACAAACAGGACCTATACTGTAAAAGAGGTTAGAGATAATGCAGCCAAACTGGATCGATCTGATCAACAGGTTAAGTTAAAAGGTTTTATCATCTCTCAAATCAACAGTGATACATACGAGTTTAGAGATTCAACAGGGATCATAAAAGTTGATATCAAACCCCATTTGTTGCAAAACAAAAAGTTTGATGATAAACTGGAGATCACGATCATAGGGGAGGTAGACTATGACCTGCTGGAAGGAACAGAGATAGATGTAGACCATGTGATATTCCCTTGAATTCAAGGGAATATCACTCCTTTTTAATGATTTTATATTTCAGAATAACCGGATAGAAGTATCTACTAAAAGTTTTTTCTCTCCAGAGATAACCAAAAAAACATTGCTTCTCCCATACAATACAGGAAAAACGTGAACACCATTTTTTGAGATCCAGGATTTCATGATACATCGTATTTTATGATGCAAATATAAGGAATAAATAGAAAAAAGCCCTCCACACTGAAGTGAAGGGCCTGGTAATAAGAGAGACCAAAAAATATTAGTTCAAAACCACTTTATATCCATTGGTTTTTGTCCCAGATGTAATATTCAATAAATATAATCCTTTAACTAATTCCTGAACGTTTAAAATTACTTTCGTTTGTCCTTCAAAACAAGTTGCCATTTTAACCATTTTACCGTTCACATCATATAATGAAATGGTTCCGGTATCAAAATGTTTTTTGTTGTCAATCACTAACATTTGATCCATCTGATAAATTTTCACATCTTGATTTATGAAATCATCGATTCCATCGGTTAGGGTAGTAATTATAACTTCGTTACCGTATCCTGTTCCTAAACTATTGGTTGCATAAGCTCTAACATAATAGGTCGTGTTTTGAGTGAGACCGGTTAATGAACTAACAAAAGAGCCTGAACCATTTCCATCAGAAGTGTGTGGATCTGTAATGGTAGGATTTTGAGTAGTACTATAACAAACACCCCGTTCTGTTACAGATGCACCCCCTTCAGAGGTAACATCACCCCCAGTCGTTGCAGCATAAGCTGTAATGTTGGTAGCTGTAGTAGTTGTAACTATTGGAGCTACATTATTATACACTTTAACCTGATCAATCCAGCAGTTGTTACCATTTGCACTTATTCCTTTGAAGGCAATCATAACACTTGCAATTCCAGCAAATTGAGATAAATCAACAGATTCTAATCTCCAGTCTGTACTTGCTCCGGGAATATATACGGCCACATTTGGATCCATTGTACTTAAGGAAGGGGTTGAAGAGTATGATTTTTTGTATAGAACAGGAGATCCAGGAACAAATGTCTGACCCAAATC
>JAEWUL010000096.1 GCA_023459435.1 Bacteroidota bacterium | reverse complement strand
AAAAGGCGCTATGCATGGGGTTAGAAGTAACGTAATTGCCATTCACATCAGATACTTCAAGTCTGAATAATGGATTCGAACTTACTCCGTGTGATGGTTTTGTGGCTGCAAAAGAGAACCAGAAGATCAGCATGTTCTGCTCGGATGTAGGAGTGAAATAGTAACTGGCAGTCATACCATTATTGTTGTTAATATAACCTTCCAATGGAGTAGTATTACCCATTCTTAAAACCCTGGGAATCCCATAAGTAGCAGTATCCCAACCTACAAAATCAGACACTTCAGGAAAAGATTTTAAACGAACACTGTAATCATTCTCCCAGCAGGTGTTTAAATCGTTTGTAGATGAAGAGAAAATGGTTAATGCAGGATTACCTGCAGGATTAATGATCCTGGAATGGTTGCTGGGAATTGGAATAGGGGCACAACTCGGAGATGCTGGTCTGGCGATCCATCCTCCTGTTGAAAGCCAAAGATAATTAAACCCACTGAATTCAGACAAAGTAGCAGGTACTAAAATAGGAATCCCCTCGTAAGGAACAATCCCTGCAGGAACCTGAGCTTTAACTGAAAATATTGAGCCAATGAATACTCCAAAAATGATAAATGATTTAATTAACTTTGTCATAACCAGACTTTTTTTACTTTTTTATTGAACCTACAAAAATAATATTTTTTTACGAATCTTTTGATTGATGAGGATCCGTTTTACCAAAAAGAAGCATTTTTTTAATAAATGTTGCTTCATGAACTAATTATTTAACTGATAAAAATAATCTTTTACCCTTCGCCCTTTGCCTTTCGCCCTTCGCCTTTCGCCCTTCGCCTATAGATCCCATTAATCTCTCTCCATCACAATATAGTGCGGCCTGCCCTTAGATTCATCAAACAAATGCCCGATATATTCTCCAATAATTCCTAAAACGATGAAATTGACACAGAACATGCCACTAATCAGAATCACTAAAGTCGTGTATCCTCCAACAGGATTGTCTATGAACCACATGATTAAGGAATATATGGCTACAATGATACTGAATAAACCAGAAATCAAACCACTCCATAATCCTAATTTTAATGGCACTTTGGAAAGGGTAGAGATGGCTGAAAAAGAGAGGGTTAGTAATTTGAAAAAGGAGTATTTACTTTCACCTGCTACCCTTTTGGGTGCTGTAAAACGGAGCGTGGTTCTCTTAAATCCAATGATCTGGATAAATCCACGGATGAAACGGGTGCGTTCCCTGTAATTGTTTTGTAGCAAATGGACTACTCTTCTGGAAATAAGGAAAAAATCGGATGCATTAGGCTCTAACTTGCTGTTTAACATTTTGTTGGTGATTGAATAAAATGCTTTTGAAGTGACCCTTCTAAAATATCCTCCGTCATTTCTGTCTGTTCGGATCATATTGATTATATCATAACCCTCCTGAAACTGTTTCCACATTTCCGGAATCGATTGTGGCGGATGTTGTAAGTCAGCATCCATACAAATTGCGGCATCCCCGGTGCAATGATCTATTCCCGCTAACATAGCCGCTTCATGTCCAAAATTACGGGAAAATTGTAAAATGGTTACCCGTCTATCATTTCTCTTGATCTCTTTTAACTTGTCAATACTGGAATCGCTGCTCCCATCATCTACGAATAATAACTCATAATCAAATAATGCTCCTTCTAATACTTTGTGGAGCTCAGAATAAAAAATGGGAAGTGATTCCTCTTCGTTGTAAACAGATATTATGATGGATAATTTTTGCATATTTTTTATTGGTGTTCGGTGTATAAAATCCATGATGCATCAGCTTTTAATGCACTTTTATATGAGTTGCCTGTTTGTTGTGCCTTTTCTTGAATACGCTCTTTTAATTCTTTATTTCTATCTAACTCCATCATAATATGTTTAACCCATGCTTTTTCAAATTTTGATGGAAACCTTCCAACCAACAGGTTCTTGTAATGAGGAAACAACTGGTTGGATATTGTGATACTGTTCGGATAAACCCCTTCTCCTTTGATTTTAAAAATACAAACTTTGGGTCTGTTTAGAAAATTAAGATTCTGAATATGATAACTCCCAAATGGATGCATCGGGCTTTCATGAATGAATATTTGCTGATTCGTCTTTGTTGCGATCCCAACGCCAAACTTTTTATATGGGGAATAATACCCCACCCATAAGGAATCTCCTGAATTCTGAGTGATCTCTTTTTCTAACTGATCACCCCTGGTTCTCAATATGGCCATATAACAATCTCCTGTTTTAGATGCTTGTGAAAAATAGAGCGTATATACAACCCGAACACTATCAGAATATTGTTCGTAAAATTCCTCATAACTCAAATACTGTTGAATTTCCAATCCATTCCGCTCTTTGGCAAAACTGGAAAACGGATTTCCTTGTCTGGTGATCGGTTTGGAAAAATAGGAGGTCGATTGATGCAAATCGGCAACATATACCGGACTCCCCGACTCAATAAACAGCTCTTTCAACATCGATTCCATGATCTGTAATCTGTTTTGAGCAACCATTAAATCATCCGTAACACGTTGGTTTGTATATTGAATCGATAAAGTTGTGACAAATAAAAAGATTGAAGATAGGGTGATAAAGGTCCAATTGAGCCATCTCCACTTCTGGCTATACCGTTTGAGGATTAAATATTGCGTCACGCATAAAACAACTACTGCAAAGAATGAGAAATAGGTTGTTACGTATATGTTTTGTATAGAGGAAGTGTATTTTTCAGATAATGACAATGGTAGATGAGGTAGAAATATAAATAATATTGTTATAAAAAATATACCTATTAGGGCTCCCCTCTTCAAATAAATCCAGTCAAGTTTGTTCATCCACCACACCAGGATCACAACCATAAACCCTTTGATATAGGCATCAATGCCAGATTCAGTAAAAACCAGCTTCCAGATCTCAAAAGTCTGGGTTTTGGCAAGTGAAAAATCGGTTAAAAAGAATCTGTAATCATATAGTGAGGTCAATGGAAGTGAATAGAATGCCATATTGCCAATAGTCTGCATAAATCTCTGAAAAGTGAGTTCAGATGAGAAACTGTTTCCCTGATAACCGGATGTTGTATTTATATTATAATAGAAATATATAACGAGATATGTAATTCCAAAGAATACAAAAGGGAGAAGCTCTTTGCTCCATTTTTGAATGTTTCCTTTGAGAAAAAGTTGTTTTATTGAATATCTTCTGATAATCAGGATGAAAAACAAGAGATAATAGATCAGATATGTTTCATACAAAAGTGTGGACAATCCAAATAATATAGATGATAACAACAACAAATAGTATCGGCTGCTTTTAAAATAGCTGAGTAAAAGATGAACTGATCCGAGAATCATTGAAAAAGAGAGTGTAAAATAGAAAGGATAACCGGCTGTTGCAGTGTGTCCTCCATATATTTGAAATAAACTGCATGCCAGAACAGCTGTCAGCATTCCCACATATTCACTTTTAAAAATTCTGCAAATAAGGGATACAAATAACCCAAATGCAATGAGGTGTGGTACAACAAAGGTTATTTGAAAATAGATTTGGGAATCTATAAAATAAGGAACTTTATAAACCCATAAGGCAAATAGAAAATAAAAACGTCCTGTCCCCTCGGCGTAATATCTGGAATCCTCCATCAGCCGGTCCATAGGCCATAACATATACCCTAAGTCATCACCCGTAACAATACCCACTTTTAATAATGGGTAGAAAGTGATGAATACTAATACCCCTATCAATCCCCAGATGTATGTTTTTTGATTGATCTTCATGAAAGATTTTTTTGCAAAAATACACCATTTTATAAAATAATGTTTACTTTTGCAAGTTATACCATGAAAAAACAGAATGAATCTGGCTCCAAAACATTTGATTATTGCTTTTTTGGCATTATTGTTAATGCCAATATCCAATGCTCAACAGGTTTTGTTTCAAAGAGAAAAAATTATTGTAGCTGATTCTGCCGTTTTTCAATTCGATACTTTAACCGTATATCCAAATTCTTTTAGTATTGATAAACGAACACCAGCTCAATATTATATCAATCCGATCACAGCGACACTATATATTGTAGACTCTTCTTTGATAGGTGTACCGCTTCATTGCAAATATCTGGTTTTTGATACCGATTTTTCTAAAGTATTTCAAAATAAATCTCCCCAAATCATCTCATCTAAAGGAAATCTATACCAGCCAGAAATCGTAAATATGAAAAACTCCCTTTTTGAGTCTGCTTATGATGGATCTCAATTGGAGTCAGACGGGTCGATCATAAGAGGCTTTTCTGTAGGTAATAATCAGGATTTTGTGTTAAACTCTTCCCTAAATCTTCAACTTACCGGTTTTTTAGCACCCGATATTGAGATTAAAGCCAATATAACCGATAAAAATGTACCGGTCCAACCGGAAGGAAATACCAGAAGGGTGCAGGATTTTGACAAAATATTCATCACACTCAATTATAAAAACAAATGGTTTATGAATGCAGGGGATATTGAGGTAACCAGACCAAATGCTCATTTTATGGTTCTGAACAAGAAGATCATTGGGATGGAACTTTCCTATACAACAGATTCAACCAACCGATATTTATGGAAAACCAAAACAGGTGGTGGTGTATCGAAGGGGAGATTTGTTAAACAAAAATTGAATATAATCAATGGGAAACAAGGCCCGTATAAATTGACTGGAAATATACCAATGGCTCATATCGTTATTCTGGCAGGTTCTGAAAGAGTGTATATTGATAACAAATTGATGCTAAGAGGGTTGGATCAGGATTATGTGATAGACTACAATACCGGTGAGATCACTTTTACAGCAAAAATATTAGTTACCATCGAAAAAGAGATTAATGTGGAATACGAATATTCTGATCTTTCCTATTCCAGATATACGTTATACTCTTTTAATCAGATGCAAAGTGTCAAAAATCCAAAATGGAATATCAGATTGAATTTTTATCAGGAAAAAGATTTGAGAAATAGTGCGCTGCAACCGGAATTGAACGATAGTATGAAATTGTTTTTGAGTAGATTATATGATGATGCAAAACCTTTATTTCCAGGTGTAGACACTTCCTCTTTCTATCCGGGCGAGATCTTGTATCAATCTAAAGATACGCTCGTGGAAGGAGTCGTATACCATATCTATTATTACACAACAGATCAAACAGCAACACTTTATCGTCTCAATATGAGTTGGATAGGGGAGAACCAAGGTGATTATATTTTAGTATCATCAGGTGCTAATGGAAGGGTTTTCCAGTGGGTCGCTCCTTTAAATAACATCAAACAAGGGAATTATGATCCTGTTATTCAATTAACAACTCCAATTTTACGACAAATCGGAACATTGGGCTTTACTTATGACCTTACCAAATCATTATTTATTGACACAGAATTCTCATTGTCCAATTATGATCAAAATTTATTCTCAACCCATGATGAGGAGAATAATCTGGGTTTTGCCCACAAACTAAATGTGTCTTATCATAAAACATTTTTTAAAAATGATTCTACTAGAACCCCCTGGACGTGGATTGCTAACGCCGGTTACGAATTCCAAAACAGAAATTTTAACCCCATTGAACCTTATAGAGCTGTTGAGTTTTACAAAGATTATAATTTAACCAATACTTTTGTCGCTCCCAATCATGAAACAATGATCAAACTATCCACTGCCCTAACAAATCCCAGATATGGGGAAACCAAATACGATTTGAATTATTATACCATTCAACACTATCTGAGCTCTTGGCGAAATCAATTGACAACACATACCAAAATAGGCTCATACCTCTTTACTTCCAACACCTCAATCCTTCTTAGTGACGATACCATCAACAATTCTCAATATCTCAGAACGATGAATCAACTCTCTAAAACCTGGAAAAAAATAGAATTGGGCATCTATGAACGGTTTGAAAGAAATCTGTTTTTAAATAAATCATCGGAACAATTGATGAATAATAGTTTTCAGTACAATGAGTTCCATGTTTATATCAAAAACAATGATTCTATAAGCCATAATTATAAGCTATTACTTAAAAATATCATTACAGATCAGGTAAAAGGGAGTTTGTTGTCACGAAATCAGATCGCCTATGAAGCTCAGGCGTTATTTGATATAAAACCTATGGAAAATCAAAATATAAAAGGAACCGCTACCATAAGAAGAAGTTATCAGAAAGACACCATACAACATATTTATTATGAGGATTTTTTTATTGGAAGTCTCGAATATGTAGGAAGGTTTTTTAAAAACGCCATTCAACTCAACACCTATTACGAGGCAGGAAGCGGGATGGAACAAAAGAAAGTATACAGCTTTATAAAAGTGGCCACAGGACAGGGAACTCACATCTGGAACGACTACAACCAAAACCAAATCGAAGAGTTGAATGAATTTGAAGTGGCTGTTTTTCAAAATGAAGCGAATTACATCAAGATTTGGATCGTTTCAAATGATTATATTTATACTTATAACAATACATTTACACAAACAATCCACCTCAAACCTGCTCTATTGTGGAGTCAAAAGAGTGGTTTCTTGAAATGGGTTACCCATTTTCAAAATGCAACTCTGATCAGAATCTCTCAGAAAAATACCAAAGAGAAACTCACTCAAGCCCTTAACCCTTTTATAATCCATTCAGATGACACCACAATAATACATTCCAATATTCTGATTAATAATACAATAACATATAATCATTCCAGGTTTTGGGGTGCAGATTATTACTATAAACTGAATCAAAATAAGAATTATCTCTATTATGGACCAGAAAACAAACAACACGAATCTCACGAAGTACTGATCAGAGTAAAACCTACATCCAAGATGATTTTTAGAGTATCCTTTTTAAAAGGAAACAAATGGAACAGTTCTACATTTTTTCAATCCAATAATTATTCCATCCGTTTGTATAACATCAAAGTGGAAACTAATTTTCAAATCATTACTCCATTAAACCTGAATATTACCTATCAGTATAAAAATAAAAATAATATTATTGGCCGGGAGAAACTGAATGGCAATGAATGGGAACTTGATCTCAACTATAGAATTCCACAAAAAGGTAGTTTAAGTGCCAAAACAAAATACACTTTTTTCAAAACAAATCAAAATATTGATGGTTCACTGGGTTATGAAATGCTAGAAGGGCTGGGAGTTGGCAAGAATTTAACCTGGACATTTGTATACCAAATGCAGATTTCCGAATATCTAATGGTTGATTTTCAATATAATGGACGAATCAATGAAAAGAGTAGAACCATACATAGTGGAGCCTTACAGATGAAAGTAATATTTTAGAATTAAATTTATACAATGTCCATATAAACAGTTTAAAGAACAGTAAATCAATGATATAAAATTGTTAACATTGGAGTGTTGAATTTCACAAAAAAGAAAAAGAGGCAATCGAAAAAAAAACAAGTATTTACCAACTGAAATTTATAGTATTTTTGAGGGTTAAAAATTTTACTGAAAAACCTTCAAAAATTGTAACAAATTTTTAAAAAAAGAGTATTATATAAAGTTGCTGATTGCCAAAAATAACTAGGAATTATAACATGTTGACAGTAAGATTTATAAACGAACTAAAAAAACAAAAACGAAAGTAAACGATATGAGACGAAGCGTTACTATTTTATTTTTTGTAATGATAAGTGGCTTTTGTGCCCATGCGCAACAAGATGCGCAGTTTACCTTATTTCCATGGGCAAATTATTACTTTAATCCCGGATCAGCCGGTGAGCAACACAATACACTTTGTTTTACAGGTTTATTTCGTCAACAATATGCAGGTTACAGGGATGTGATCCCCAGTACCGATTCATCATATAATACAGGTGGTCAACAAATCCTGTTTAATATGGAATCCTATTTACGTAAATTAAGAGGAGGATTAGGACTATCACTGATTAAAGATAAAAACGGGTGGTTTGAAAATGTTGGTTTACGATTAGGCTATGCCTATAAACTCAATTTACCTACCGGAAGATTAGGCATTGGATTTCAGGTTGGGTTTCTTCAACAATCCTTAACAGATGCAGAACTTCGTCCGATACAAACAGGAGACCCTGTTATTGAAGCAATTGTGAAAGACCCATTTATGAATTTTGATGTCAATTTTGGATTATTTTATAAAGCAACCAATTGGTATGCGGGTGCTTCTGCAACGCAACTTTTGACAAATGTCAGAATATCCGGAGATGAAAACTTCCTTAAGATTGCCAGGCAAATGTACCTCCATGGAGGATATATATATGCTGTTCCATTTGATCCTGCCTGGACGATTGAACCTAGTGCAATGTTGAAAACAGATTTCAGTATTGTGCAGTTTGACTTGTTAGTGATTGCACGATACAATAATATATTATGGGGCGGTTTACATTATCGTATTGATGATGCCGTTTCAGTTGTTTTTGGTGCCAGACCATTCTATAGCGATCCCAATCCATACTTAAAAGGATTAGATATGGGGCTCTCCTATAGTTTTACTACCAGTAAACTGGGATATCAGGCCAATCGAAGCTTTGGAGATATCGAGTTTGTGGTAAGATATTGTTTTGATATTTTCAAACCTGAATACTTCTCAGGGTATGGATCAACAAGACATTTATACAAAAATCAATATTAATAAAATAATTATAGACAATTAAACGTTTTCAACATTATAAAGTGAATAACATGAAAAGATTAGCATTTGTATTATTAGTAGCTGTTCTGATTTCAGCATGTCAAAACTCTGGAGACGGCCAGTTAGTAGGGGTTCAAGATCGTCCCGATTTTTTAGACCTTAATCCTTTTGGAATGGTTTATATTCCTGCCGGCCACTATACCATGGGTTCAGGTGATCAAGATGTGCCCTATGCAACGACAAACCAGTCAAAAAGCGTTACTGTTGTAGCCTTATGGATGGATGAAACCGAAATTACAAATAATGAGTACCGCCAGTTTGTGGAATGGGTCAAAGACTCTATTGCACATTGCCTCCTTGGAGAATTGGAAGGGGAAGATATTAGAGGAAAATACGGCCATTATCTAAGATATGATAAAAGGACAGCATACGGAGATAACGAAGAGGGAGCCATTATTGAACCTAAACTGATCAATTGGCAGGAAGAGATTCCTTGGGATTCTAAAGATGTGGAAGAGATTGAAGCTTTGAGCCCATTATTCAATAAAGTAAATACCAGATATTACCATTATCGTCCTAATGCCATTAATATCGCTATGCTCAATTTTGAATATTGGACAATGGATTTGAGTTCATACCAGGATCGTGAAGATCCATCCATTCGTGGTGCTGCAGTTAAAGAATTGGAAGGAAGTGACCTTGGGGGTATTTATGCTAATCGCCCCAGTCATTTAAATAATGGATATGAAAAATTTATTCGCAGAGATGTTGTAAACATTTATCCTGATACCCTTTGCTGGAATCATGATTACACCTATTCTTATAATGATCCAATGACATTAAACTATTTCTCAAATCCTCAATACGACCATTATCCTGTTGTTGGTGTAAGCTGGAGACAAGCTAAAGCTTTTGTATACTGGAGAACACATATTCGCATGGCTTTTTTGAATACATTAGCATTTGCTAATGAACATGAGTTCAGACTTCCTACAGAAGCAGAATGGGAATGGGCAGCCAGAGGGGATTTAGATAACAACCCATATCCTTGGGGTGGTCCTTATACCCAAAATGCAAACGGATGTTTCTTAAGCAACTTTAAACCTCAAAGGGGTAACTATATCGCTGATGATAACGTTTATCCTGCAATTGTAGCACATTATCACCCTAACGACTTTGGCCTCTTTGATATGTCAGGTAACGTTGCAGAATGGTGTAATGATGCATATGATAAATCATCAGTAAACTTTACACACGACTTGAATCCAAGTTATACCTATTATGCTAAAAAAGGAGATTCTCCAGTTAAAAAAAGAAAAGTGATCCGTGGCGGATCATGGAAAGATGTAAGTTATTACACCAATGTTGCTGTAAAATCATTCGAATACCAAGATACTTGTAAATCTTATGTTGGATTCCGTTGTGTTCAATCTTATATGGGACGTCAAAGAGGTGATAATACTTCGTCAGCATCTCACATTTACTAGAAAAACAAACAAATCATTAATTCATTTATAATCATTAACAAATTAAAAATTTAATTATGACACTTTATCAACTTGTAAGAAGTAAAAATTACAAAAACTTCATGGCAAAATTGTACGGAATCGGTGCCGCAGTTGTAATCGCAGGTGCGTTGTTTAAAATTCTTCACTGGCCGTTTGCGGATATTATGCTTATGGTAGGTATGTTAACAGAATCTGTTATTTTCTTTGCTTCCGCTTTTGAGCCTCTACACGTAGAATATAACTGGGCTCTTGTTTATCCTGAATTAGCAGTTGGACATGAAGATGAGATTGAACCTAAATCAAAGAAAAAAGATTTACCAAAAGGTAATATTACTCAACAATTGGATGTAATGTTAGAACAAGCCAAAGTTGGACCAGAATTGATCGAAAGTTTAGCAACAGGTATGAGAAACCTTGCTGAAAATGCAAAGAAAATTTCTGGAACAGCTGATGCAACATCTGCAACCGACACCTATGTGTCTAGTTTGGTTAAAGCTGGTGAGTCTGCAAGAAACCTAACACTTCAATATGATAAAACTGCTTCTGCTTTATCCAATTCTTATGATGCTCAAGCAAAAAGTAATGAAGTGATTGTGGAAAGTTACAAAAAAATGGAACAAAGTGTTAAAGCGTATGCTGATACCCTAACTTCATCTTTAGAACAAACAATTAAATATAAAGAAGAAGTTGACAAACTGACTAAAAACGTTGCTCAGATCAGCAATATCTATGGTAATATGTTAGCTGCAATGGGTGGTAAATAATCCTTCATACCATAACGAATCTAAATTATTAACAACTAAAAAAGAAATAGTATATGGGTGCAACAAATTGTCCGGAAACCCCCCGGCAGCGTATGATTGGGATGATGTATTTGGTGCTTACAGCAATGCTTGCACTAAATGTATCTAAAGATATCCTAGATGCATTCGCTGTAGTAGACGAAACTTTAGTGAATTCCACATCTATAACCAATCAAGGGATCTCTTCTATTGAACAAAGATTAGCCAAGGAAAAAGCTTCTCAAGGTGAAGAAAAAGTGAAAAACGCCGAAATGATGGTCAATACTATCGTTAGAGAATCTGATGAATTGGTTAAATATATTGAAACGTTAAAAACAGAACTTCTTATTGCCGTTGATGGTACTGATAAAACAAAAGAAGGGAAAGTTAAAAATGCTAAAGATATTAGCAACAAAGATAATATTAGTAAAGTTCACCATTTTATGTTTGGAGAAGACAAAAATGTTAATTCTGGTAAAGCAGTAGAACTTAGAAATAAAATTGCAGCATACAAAACAAAACTAATCAACCTTATCCCTGCTGATAAACCTCAAGATAGAACAAACTATGAAAAACAAATTGGTCTTGATGTAGTGACTAAACATCCGAATAAAGATGGTCTTCTTGAACCATGGGAAGTGCACTATTTTAACCACCAAATCATGATTGCTACTTACACACTCCTTAACAAAACGATTGGTGAAATCAGAAATGCTCAATCTTTGATGTTAAATTATGCTATTGGATCCACAACAGCTGATGACTTTAAATTTAATAAAATCAATGCCAGAGCAATCCCTGTTTCTCAAATGGTGTTCCAAGGAGATAAGTACTCTGCAGATGTTATTGTAGCAGCATACGACGATAGACAATCCCCAGAGGTGTACTACAGAATGGGTGTTGATACTTTAATTTCTGAAGAAGGAGCAACACGTTTGGAAGGGAAAGATGGTAAAGTTGTTCTTGAAATTCCTGCCAGTTCTCCAGGTGATCAGAAATTTGCTGGCTTTATCAGAGTTACAAAACCTGACGGAACCAAAATGAATTATGCTTTTAAAGATAAATATACCGTTTTAAGACCATCTGCAACTGTTGCAGCTGAAAAAATGAACGTATTTTATGCCGGTATTGCAAACCCTGTATCTGTAAATGCTCCTGTTCCTCCAGAAAAAATCACTATTGAATTAGTAGGTGGTGGTTCTCAATCAAAATCAGGTCCTGGTGCATTTAATATCTCCGTTCCTGAAAGTATGGTTGGAAAAACCGTAACTGTAAATGTGAGAGCTGACCTTGGTGGTAGAACTGCTCAAATGGGTGGTACCGTATTCCGCGTTAAAAGAGTTCCTGACCCAATCGCTAAGGTGGGTGGTAATTAC
>JAEWUL010000095.1 GCA_023459435.1 Bacteroidota bacterium | reverse complement strand
CCCTTAAGCTGATAAACGGCCCCTCATCATACTTACAACCACAAAAAATGAACCCTAAAACAATACAAATGATGGCAAACTTTTTCATCTTTACAAAATTTTCGCAAAGATACGAAATAATGTAATCTTTTTCTGTTACTTTTGCATTATAAAAATTACCGCTATGAACATATCTGATACCATTTGTTCCACGGCAACCCCACAGGGGATTGGAGCATTGGCAATGATAAGATTGTCAGGGAAAAATGCTTTCCCTATTGCCAGTAAATTGTTTAAAAATCCAAATTCATTTTTGGAACTACAACCCAACTATGCAAAATGGTCTGAAGTGTATGATAATGAGGTGATTATAGACCAGCTAGTCGTTGTTAAATTTGCTAATCCACATAGCTATTCCGGTGAAGATCTAGTGGAGTTTACTTGTCATGGATCCCGCTTTATCCAACAAAAAATCCTGGAAATGCTGATCCGGAATGGGGCACGTATGGCAGAACCCGGGGAGTTCTCCATGAGAGCTTTCCTGAATGGCAAAATGGACCTCCCTCAAGCGGAAGCAGTGGCGGATCTGATCGATTCCCAAACAGAAACCTCCCATAAACTCGCTATTCATCAACTGAAAGGGAACTTCTCTAAAAAAATCAAAACGATCAGATCTCAATTCGTTGAATTGGCCGCACTTCTGGAATTAGAACTCGATTTTAGTGAAGAGGATGTGGAGTTTGCAGACCGATCCAAAATACTGAATTTACTTGCTGAATTGAAATCGGAAGTTACCAGATTAACCGAATCTTTTAAACTGGGTAATGTGATCAAAAATGGTATTCCCGTTGCCATAATAGGCAAACCAAACGTCGGAAAATCAACCCTTCTCAATGCACTCCTCGATGACGATCGTGCTATCGTTTCCCATATTCCGGGTACCACAAGAGATACCATCGAAGATAACTTTACGATTAATGGAGTGAATTTCAGATTGATCGATACAGCAGGTATCAGATTGACCAAGGATGAGATCGAAACCATTGGGATTGAAAGAACCTTTAAAGCAATTGATAAAGCGGAGATTATCCTTTATATGGTTGATATCACAGATACTACCATCGATGAAATTGAACAGGAACTCCTTTTCCTCGAAAATGAAGTGGATTTCGTACGTAAAAAATTTATTATAGTTGCTAATAAAATCGATAAACTGGAAGACTTGCCTTCCCACTTTTCACAATGGAACGACTATGAAGTGGTTTATATCTCTGCTCGGAAAGATGTGAATATTGATACCCTAAAGGAGATGTTGAGTTCCCATATTACCGATAATAATATTACGGAAGGAACCCTGTTGACCAATGCTCGTCACTACGATATTTTCCTCAAAATTCAGGAAAATATTGAGAAAATTGAAGCCGGATTTGCCCATCATGTCCCTACAGATATCATCGCTATTGACATTAACCAGATCCTTCATGACTTGGGCCTTGTGACCGGAGAGATCACCTCTAACGAGATCCTCAATACCATTTTTGGCTCTTTCTGTATCGGAAAGTAAATAATGGATTATTATTTCTTCAATATACCTATTGATTTTTTCTATGGGTAAAGCTCGTTTTTTTGCTTTAATTTCGCGGAAAGTTTAAATAAAAATCCATACCATGAAAATTGAAGTTAACAAATTAAGATGTCCACACAACCACACTTGTCCTCTTGTCAGAATGTGCCCTGCAGATGCCATTACTCAAAATAAAGAAGGGTATCCCGTTATCAATCACGACCTTTGTGTAGAATGTGGAATCTGTACCCGCAGTTGCCCTATGGGCGCCGTTGAAAGTAGGTAATATACTTCCCTTTTTTGATCCACCACTCTCATTTTGTTGCCCGTTATTTCATTTTAATTTATTATATTTGCAGGATATTTTATTCTGAAATATAATATGAATAATTTTTATATAAATAATTAAAATACAAAATGATATGAGTGGTGGATTGTATTCAATGGATCAAAAAGATTTTGATCAAACACTTGATTTAACTAAAATTAAACCATACGGTGATACCATGAATGATGGTAAAACCCAATTGAGCTTTACTTTGCCTTTGCCTTGTACAGATGAAGCCATTGAAGCAGCGAAACAACTAATGAAAAAAATGGGTTTTGAAAACCCTCAGGTTGTTTATTATAAGGAACTTACAAATGGGTTCACTTTCTTTAACTGTTATGGTTCCAGCGTCCATTCTGTGGATTATTCCAATATTAAAGTGGATAAAGTGGAGTCCAATATCATGGATATGCATGAAACAGACCAGTTTATCAAAGAAAATATTGGACGTAAAATAGTGGTTATCGGAGCCAGTACCGGTACTGATGCACATACCGTTGGTATCGATGCGATCATGAATATGAAAGGGTATGCCGGTCATTATGGAATTGAACGCTATGAAATGTTTGAAGCGTTAAATATGGGGAGTCAGGTGACCAATGAGGATTTTATTGCCAAAGCAATTGAATTGAATGCAGATGCAATCCTTGTTTCTCAAACCGTGACCCAAAAGGATGTACATATTAAAAATTTAACAGAGTTAATTGAATTGCTCGAAGCAGAAGGCTTGAGAGATAAACTGATTGTTTGCTGCGGAGGTCCCAGAATTACCCATGAATTAGCGAAAGAATTGGGCTACGATGCAGGGTTTGGAATGAATACCTATGCGGATCATGTCGCTTCCTATATCGCAGAAGAACTTGCTAGAAAAATTAAAAAATAACAACAATGGATAAAAATCAAATTAGAGAAGTGATTGCCAAAAGAGTGGCAAAAGAACTGAAAGATGGTAATGTGGTAAACCTTGGAATTGGACTTCCAACCTTAGTGCCAAACTATTTGCCTAAAGATGTGGAACTTGTACTCCAATCCGAAAATGGTTTATTGGGAATGGGCCCCACGCCGGAAGAAGGTTTAGAAGATGAGAATCTGCTAAATGCCGGTGGTGGGTATATCACAGCACTCCCAGGTGCTTCTACCTTCTCGTCTGCTCAGTCATTTTGTATCATCCGCGGTGGCCATGTGGATGCTACCATCCTTGGAGCTATGCAAGTTGACGAACAAGGTGACCTTGCGAACTGGATGATCCCGGGAAAACTTACACCCGGAATGGGTGGCGCTATGGATCTTCTTATGGGCGCTAAACATGTGATCCTGGCTATGGAACATACCGCTAAAGGAAACCCCAAAATCCTTAAAAAATGTACACTACCCCTTACAGCTAAAGGACAAGTGAATATGATCGTTACGGAAATGGGTGTAATGGAGATCACAAAAGATGGAATCGTTCTCAAAGAGATCCATCCCGAATTTACAGTGGAAGAGGTGCAAGCCGCTACCGAAGCCACACTATTGATCTCACCAGATTTAATCCCTATGGATTTGAATTAATAATTCATTAATTAACATATAAATTCAAAGTTATGAAGAAAAAAGTTTACATCGTAGCTGCCAGAAGAACAGCAATCGGTAAAATGTTCGGAACTTTAGCCTCATTTTCACCAGGAGAATTAGGGGCAATCGTTATCAGGGATATCCTAAACCAAACAGGTGTGGATCCTAATCAAATTGATGAGGTGATCGGTGGAAATATCCTTAGCGCTGGACAAGGTCAAGGAGTGATCCGTCAAGCTGCTATCAAAGGGGGTGTGCCTCCTCATGTTCCGGCATATAGCATCAATATGGTGTGTGGTAGTGGTCTTAAGTCTGTGATGACTGCTTATAACGATATCCTTGTTGGTGATGCAGATCTGGTTTTGGCAGGAGGTACTGAAGTGATGTCTAATGCCGGTTTTGTGTTAAACGGAAATCTTCGTAATGGCGTAAAAATGGGCAATTTTACAGCTATTGACCACATGGTAAATGATGGCTTAACCGATGCTTTCGAAAACTATCATATGGGGATCACTGCTGAAAATATTGCTGAAAAATATCAAATTACCAGAGAGGAACAAGATCAGTTTGCTATCCATTCTCAAAAGAAAGCGATTGCTGCTGTTGATGGAGGTAAATTTGCCAATGAGATCACTCCTGTTGAAATCGTTACCAAAAAAGAAACCATCACTTTTAAAGATGATGAGTATCCAAATAGGGCAACCTCTTTTGAAAAATTGAGCACTCTGAGACCCGCATTTAAAAAGGATGGTACCGTTACAGCCGGTAATGCCTCCGGAATCAACGATAGCGCTTCTTTCGTACTTCTCGCTTCTGAAGATAAAATGAAAGAACTCGGATTAACTCCTCTTGCTGAAATCGTTGCTGTTGGACAAGGTGGGGTTGAACCTTCTGTCATGGGATTAGGCCCAGTACCCGCTATTCGTTGTGCTCTGAAAAAAGCAGGATTGAAACTATCCGATATTGAATTATTCGAACTTAATGAAGCTTTTGCTGCCCAGTCTCTCGGAGTTGTTCATGAATTAGTTGCAGAACACGGCGTGACTAAAGAGTGGATCTTTGAAAGAACCAATATCAATGGAGGAGCCATCGCATTGGGTCATCCAATCGGAGCTTCCGGTAATAGAATTCTGGTAACTCTGGTTCATGAACTGATCAATGAAAATAAACAAATTGGGCTTGCATCACTTTGTATCGGTGGCGGAATGGGAACCGCAGTAATCATTAAAAGAGCATAAATTTCCAGGCGTGAGCTACCTTATAATAGAATACCACGAAATGAGTCTCCACCGGAGGCTCATTTCTATTTCATCCACCAAATATGGGGGTAGAAATTGCGGTGTTTAAAACTAAAGTTTTACAAAAACACCTACTGCTCCAAAGCTGATTTTGCTGTAATTCCCTTTGGCATAAACACCTATATAATCACTGAAACTATAACGTACCCCTACATTGACAAAGTATTGGAACAGATCATCCATATCATAATTGGGAGTGGATGGGTTTGACATCCGATCCAGATATTGATCTAAACCCCATCCGGCATTAAATCCCGCAAAAATATCAAAATGGTCAAAAACAGTGTAGTGAAAGTTGGGCCCTGCACCCATCACTAAATTGGAATTGCTGTTGGGATTGAAAAAATGAAAGGAACACAAATATTCAATTCCAAAATGAAGATTATCCAAACCAAAAACTCCATCCAAAGTGCCGTAAGTGACTGTTAATTCTACAGGTACACCATTTTGAGGAATCCCTACACCAGCAGAAATCAAAAAATTTCCTTTGCTTAATACCGCATCATTTTGTGCATGGATATTACCAAGAATCAATAAAAATAACATAAAAGATACCAATTTTTTCATGAGTGTTATTTGTTAGTTTATAATGATTGAACTCCACAAAAATAAACAAAAAATGATACGTTTTCATGCCCATTATCACATTCTTTTCTTTTTTTGCAAAAAGCCTAATCCCGGAATATATTTTCTGCGAAATTTTTTTTAAAAAACTTATATTTTATCCCTTTTCATATATGAAAAAATATAAAAAATAGTTCAAAATGGGAGTGTAGATTACTATAAAAAATTGTAAATGAATTAAATATAAAAAAAATAAACATTTTGACGAACGTAAAGAAAATTGTTGTATTTTTGCAATCCGAAAACGATGAAATGCCGCGTTCGTCTAGCTGGCCCAGGACATCAGGTTTTCATCCTGAAGATCAGGGGTTCGAATCCCCTACGCGGTACCAACTAAAGCTCCACTCTAGGAGCTTTTTTTATATTTATTTGATTCAAGATGAGCGGTTTATATATCCATTTTCCATTCTGTAGTTCTAAATGTATCTATTGTGGCTTTTATTCTTTGGCTTCCCTTTCTTTGAAAAATAGATTCCTTCAAGCTTTACAACAAGAGATCTCCCTTAAAAGCGCTTTCTTTCAGAACCATTCTGTAGATACAATCTATTTCGGGGGTGGCACACCCTCCCTTTTTACCAAAGAGGAGTTCTCTTCAATCTTGAATACACTGGCTTCTTATGTTCCATTACAAAATGTGATCGAATTTACCATTGAAGTGAATCCTGAACAGTGCACTGTTTCCTATTTGTCAGAACTTAAAAAATTGGGAATTAATAGATTGAGTATCGGAGTTCAGTCTTTTGATGATCAGTTGCTTGCTTTTTTAGGACGAAAACACACTGCCATTCAAGCGTTGGATGGGGTCGCAAATGCTCAAAAAGCAGGATTTGAAAATGTTTCCATAGACCTGATTTACGGGATCCCGTTCAGATCTCCTGAATTATGGGAAAAAGAGCTGGAGATCACATTTCAACTTCCTATTACGCACTTGTCCGCATATGCACTTACAGTTGAAGAGAATAGCTTGTTGTTGAGGGAGCTCCGGAAAAAAGAGGGAGTCCCTTATTCAGTTGGAAAAGATCAGGATGCTGAAAGATCTGAAAATGACTTAAACACCCTGCTTCAATTTTGTGACAAAAACGGTTTTGAGCAGTATGAGATCTCCAATTTTTCCAAAGTTGGTTTTGAATCGATCCATAATTCCAATTATTGGAACGATACGCCCTATTTAGGCTTGGGGCCTTCTGCTCATAGTTATTCCGATCATCAAAGATCCTGGAACATATCCTCATTGTTGAAATATATGGAAGGCATTGAGACAGGATCTTCATTTACGGAACACGAATTTCTATCTCTAGCTTCTCGGTTTAATGAAACCATCATGTTGGGTTTGCGTACTAAAAAGGGGGTGTCTCTATCCGTTATTGACAAAAAATATGGAGAAGAGGTTAAAAACCAACTTCTCCATGATCTAAAAAAGATTGACACTGATCTGTATTATATCAGCAAAGACCAATTAGGGCTGACCCGAAAGGGGCTTGTTATTGCTGATTTCATTTTAGAACAGTTGTTTATTGAAGATTAATAACGATCTATACAATTTAAATCGCTGAAAGCTATTTTTAATCTTTCTACTAAAGTCTCTTCCCCTTTTCTCAGGAAAGCTCTGGGGTCATAATATTTTTTATTGGGTTTATCCTCTCCTTCGGGATTTCCAATCTGGCTTTGTAAATAGGCTGATTTATCTTTATAGTATTTCATAACCCCTTCCCAGTATGCCCATTGGGTATCGGTATCAATATTCATTTTCACTACACCATAAGAGATCGCTTCTTTGATTTTTTCGGGCTCTGAACCACTGCCACCATGAAATACAAAATTGACAGGATTTTTTTTGGTTTTGAATTTTTGTTCAATATAGTTTTGAGAGTTGTGTAAGATGATTGGTTCTAACCTTACATTACCGGGTTTATACACTCCGTGTACATTTCCAAAAGAGGCCGCAATGGTAAAATTGGGACTGATCTTGATCAGTTCTTCATAAGCAAACGCAACATCTTCGGGTTGAGTGTAAAGTTTTGAACTATCCACACCGGTATTATCTACACCATCCTCTTCACCACCGGTGATTCCAAGCTCGATCTCTAGTGTCATATCGATTTTGGCCATACGTGTCAGATACTTTTTGCAGATCTCAATATTCTCCAATAGTGATTCTTCAGAAAGATCCAACATGTGAGAACTGAAAAGGGGTTTGCCGGTTAGTGCATAAAACTTTTCTCCCTCATCGAGTAAACCATCAATCCAAGGAAGTAGTTTTTTGGCTGCATGATCCGTATGGATAATGACAGGAATTCCATATAATTCAGCCATTTGATGGATATGTTTCGCACCTGAAACAGCTCCTTGAATGGCCACTTTTTCTCCATCATTTTTGAGAGATTTGCCCGCATAAAAAAGGGCTCCCCCATTAGAAAACTGAACAATTACCGGTGAGTTTACCGCTTTAGCAGCTTCCATTACTCCATTGATCGAATTGGTTCCAACTACATTTACAGCAGGCAATGCAAATTGTCCTGCTTTTGCACAGTCGAATATAAATTCTAAGTCTTTTCCCGTTGCAACGCCAGGCTTTACTTTTGTTGAAATTCTTTCTGTCATAGCTCTATATCATTTTAAAATTACGGATATTAAATATTGGCAAAGATAATCATTTTTTTTTCAACCGTATACCATTTTTTTGTACATTTGTCCCCAGTAAATTATTTTATAATGAAGAAATATATATTCAGATTATTGCTCCTTATTATAGTTGCCTTTTTGGGCGGTAATTCTCTTCAGGCAGCTTATTTAAAAGATGTTCCAAGAACGCTCCTCCAACCGAATGGAGATACCTTGCATTGCTTTGCATCAGGTGATGAATTTTATCATTATCTGCACGATGCAAATCAGTACACCATAATTCAAAATATTGAAACTGGTTTTTTTGTTTATGCAGATCGATCAGAAGGACACCTTGTGCCAACTCCCTTTATCCCTGGTACCGTGGACCCCGCTTCAGTTGGACTTAAACCGGGTCTTAGAATATCTGCAGAATTATGGTCTTCCAAAAGAGATCATTTTTTATCACAGGTGCCGGCCAAACCTCTTCGTGCCTCTTCTTCTGTTACAGAACAAAATCATGGGCATATCAATAATCTGGTAGTTTTTATCCGCTTTTCCGGTGATCCAAATCTAACAACGGGCTTTTCAACTGTACAGAATATGTTTAACGATTCTTCTGCTTCAGCTGTTTCGATGTACAACTATTTTAAATCAACCTCTTATAATCAACTTTTTATTACCTCCTCATTCTATCCAGCTCCGTCCGGAAACACTATTTTGTCCTATCAGGATATATATGAAAGATCCTACTACCTTCCTTACTCAAGTACAAATACCAATGGATATGACGGAGATACTCAAAGAAGAAACCGAGAACATGGTCTGCTTCAACGAGCAATCAATTTTATCGCTTCATCTGTTCCCTCTTCTTTAAATATTGACTATGATTCTGATGGGTATGTGGATAATGTTTGCTTTGTTGTAAAAGGTCAGGTGAGTGATTGGAGTGATCTGCTTTGGCCTCATAGATGGTCATTATATAGTCAAAACGTTTATATCAACTCTAAAAGAGTGTATGATTATAACTTTATGCTGGAAGGGAGCTCAACCTATTTTTCTACTCATGTTTTGTGTCATGAGATGCAACACACATTGTCATTTCCCGATTTTTATCATTATGATGACAATACAATCAATCCAATGGGTTCATGGGATCTGATGTGTAGTACAACCAACCCACCCCAAAACTCGGTGGCTTATGCCAAATACAAATACGGAAACTGGATCAGTACCATTCCGGTATTGACCACCCCTGGAACTTATACTTTGAATCCTCTGGCCACTTCACCCACAGGAAATGCCTACAAAATACCTTCAGAACTACCCGGTCAGTTTTTTGTAATAGAATATAGATCAAAAAGTTCCCAGTTTGACAGTGCCGTTCCCGGAAGTGGGATCATCATTTACCGGGTTAATGAAAATTTTAACGGAAATGCCAATTATAATGGTACGACCGTTTTTGATGAAATCTATATCTTTAGACCAAACGGAACAAACACTACCAATGGAACAACTTCAACGGCTTTCTTTAATGCTACTGTTGGTCGAACAGCCTTTAATGCCAGTACAAATCCAAGACCGTTCTTCTCAAATGGAACATTTAGTTCGTTAGGTATCTCCAATATTACAACAGCAGGTTCCACAATCTCTTTTCATTTTGATGGCTTTACTCCCTCCATCTCTTCAAATTCTAATGAACTCACTTTTAATGGGAATATTACAACCGGAGCTCCTACGCAAAATATCACCATTAACGGACTGAATTTGGTGGATTCCATTACAGTTATTGTAACAGCCCCTTTCCAGGTTTCCAAAAACAATCTTACTTGGTTTTCAACCCTTAAATTAGCACCAAACGGTGGAACTTTATACGTTAAATATAATGCCTTAACAGTTGGATCTCATTCTGGGACCATCACACTCTCTAGTGGCACAGCTCAGTCTGTTAC